>JAESSZ010000368.1 GCA_016763875.1 Nannocystaceae bacterium | reverse complement strand
GCCCGCTTCGACGCGCTGCGGCGGGCTGCCGGACGGCGTCGTCGCGATGGATGACCTCTTCTCGGCGTGGGCGGTGCTCGCGTTACCAGGCGCCACGGACGTTGACGACCAAGAAGTCGAGCCCGGGCTGCTGCGCCTGCGACTGTCCGCGCAAGGCATCACGGACTGCGCGGGCACGCCGGACACCACCCAATGCAGCGAGTCCTCTCCCGACGACTTTCCGTGTGGTTGGGACGTCGAGATCTCCCTGCCCCCTTCGGAGTCGGAGCCCGGCACGATCGACTTGGCCGACGAGACAGACACCGACTACAACGTGCGCGGAGGACAGCGGGACCCAACGCGTCTCGATACGTCCCGAGGCTCGCTGGTGATCCACCGCGTCACCGCCGACTGCGTGATCGGTGAGTTCGTTGATGTGGACATGCTCGCCAACGACAGTGGGCGCCCACTCAACGGAGGATTCGTAGCGGAGATCTGCCAGCGACAGTGCATCCCGAGCCAGGGCCGCGGATGCTGATCAGGCCACAACGTTCAGCGCACTGGGAAGAACCTCCAGCGTGCGCGGCACCAGCTGCAGCGCTTCCCCGTCGATCATCACGTCGATCCGCTCGTCAAACTCGAAGTCAATGCGCTGTACTTGAGAATGTGCCGTGGCGGGATGGGTGAGATGCGCGCCCGAGAACAGGCTCGGGAATGCCCTCAGCAAGCCGATGCGTCCCAATTGTCCTACGCGTAGGTACGCGATCTTCCCGCTGTCGACCGACGCATGCGGCGCCATCATGATCTTCCCGCCCGTGAACTTCGAGTTGTTGAAGCACGCGAAGGCGACCGGTTCCTTGTCGACCTCACCGCCGTCGAGACGAATGGGGAACGCACGATGCTTGAGCCAAAGCACCCCGAGAACAACCGAGATGATGTAGCCGAACTCGCCCCAGCGCTTGAAGCGTCGAGTCCGCAACCCGTTCACGTCGGCGACGAAGCCAATGCTCATCAGGTTGATAAAGTGCAACTCGCCAGGACCGTTGGCGTCGTCGTACGTCAGACGCATGACGTCGCATGGACTTCGCTTGCCTGCCGCCAACGAGGTGATCGAATACTCAGCGCCTTCCTCGGAAAAATCACGCAGGAAAGAGTTCCCGGTCCCCATGGGGAGAAACCCGAGCGTCGGAGTCTCGGTCGCGTCGGCCAGTGGAAACATCCCGTTGATGATCTCGTAGCCGGTGCCGTCCCCACCGGCACCGATGAAGTGTCGGCGTCCCTCCTTCCATGCAGCACGGACCAACTCCGTGGCTTGCCCCGCGCGCGAGGTCTCGACCACGTCGACCTCGATCCCTGAGTCACGAAGTCTCTCCAAGGCCGCCGGAAACAGCTTTCCGCAGCGTCCCCCCCCAGCCGCAGGGTTGACCACCGCGAGGAAAGACGCCGTCGAGGTGGCAGCGTCGACGTTGGAGTCAGCGGACAACTCGGGACTGGTGGGTGGTTGTTGGGGCGTCAGCATCGGCCGGTGGTGCTGATATAGCGCATCCGGGCAGCCGTGGGGGTGGGCAGCGATGCGCCATGCGATATTTCGGTCGCATGACGACGATCACGACGCCGCTATCCAAGAAGCTTGGCCTTCGCTACCCGATCGTCGCCGCGCCCATGTTCCTCATCTCGAACAAGGAGATGATCGTCGCGGCGGCGGAGGCCGGAATCCTGGGCACCATGCCCAGCCTCAACGCCCGCACCGCAGAGGCGTTCGAGGCCGATCTCGCGTGGATTCGGAGCAAGACCGATCGGCCATTCGGGATCAACGTCACAATCGGCCTCACCGCGCCCGAACGCCTCGCGCGCGACGTCGAGTTGTGCCTCGAGTACAAAGTTCCCGTTCTCCTCACCAGCTACGGCAACCCGACAGAGATCACCAAGCAGGCCCACGCCCACGGCACCACGGTTTTCCACGACGTCATCCACCTTCGCCACGCTAAGAAGGCCGAGGCCGCCGGGGTCGACGGAGTCATCGCGGTGAGTCAGGGCGCGGGCGGCCACGCGGGCCTAATCATTCCGTACGTGTTGGTCCCGTACCTGAAGGAACAACTCTCCGTCCCCATCATCGCCGCCGGGTGCATCAGCGGAGGCGCCCAAGTCGCCGCGGCCTTGGCCCTGGGCGCAGAGCATGCGTACATCGGCACGCGCTTCATCGCGTCACAAGAGTGTGGCGCCGTAGACCGCTACAAAGCCATGGTGGTCGACGCGACCCACGAAGACGTCGTGTACACCGACGCGGTCTCCGGGATCCACGCAAACTTCCTCAAGGAGTCCATTCCGGAGGCCACCACAGCTGACCGTTCGCCCGCCGCCGCAAAGCGCTGGAAGGACATCTGGAGCGCCGGACAGGGGGTGTCACTCATCAAGGACGTCCAGCCCATTGCGGTCATCGTGGACAACATCGTTCGCGAGTTCCACGACGCGACCGCGCGCTTGCGTCAGTAGCCCCAACTACGAGCCGGCTTTGGGCGCGGCCAGATCCTGCGGCCGCTTGTACTCCTGGTCCAACGCGTACATGAACAGCACAGCCATGCTGTCTTGCTGCTCGCCGCTGGTGTTGTTGTAGATGCTGACCAGTTCGTACTGGTGGTCTTTGTAGACCCGAAACCCTTCGACACTCGAGTAGAACTCGACGTCCTTTAGGCCGATGCGGTCGGTGAAGTTGTGCGCCTTGCTCTCGAACACCGTCGTGCCCGCGGTCAAGTCCTTGAGCGCTATCGACTCGGCAAACGGGTGCACGTGCGCCGCGATGTAGTGCACCGTGGTGTCGAATGGAAGGTTCATCCACGAGGTGACAAGCGTGTGGTTCTCTTCGCGGCCAGGCTCGACAATCCAGTGGCCTGAGAACTCCTTGCCGTTATTGTCGGTCCGCACGTTGCCCGCAGCACGTTCCCCGACCATGCACCCTTCGCCGTGCTGCTCGGGGTCGGCATCGGCGACGTTATAGTGCGCCTTGGCGTCACCGAGCGACACCAACCCCGTGGCCGCCTTCATGAACAGCGGCTTCATCGGCGTCGAGATCTCCGCATCGCGTACAAACTCGACTGTGACCTTGTGCCGTACGTTGAACGGCTCGCCTTCTTCGTTGAGGTTGAGCACCTGCATCTCGACGTTGATCTCCTCGTCGGAAGCGATCGGGATCCCAAATCCAGGAGGAAACTGAACCTCGTACTGGCCCTGCGACAGCGTGAACAGGCGGCGACTTGCGTTCTTCTTCCACCCAAAACGCTTACGGTGCGCTTGCATGTCGATGTTGAGGTTGGCGTGGCACATGAACTCCTGCGAGACCTGCTTGTCGGCCTCGTCCAGCATCACCGCGCGGTAGCCCGTGATCCACAGCAACTCAGGGGGGTCTGCGTTGGTCAGTGCGCCGTCGACCGTTCCTTTGGGCCCCTTCATCGACCGATACTTCTTGTCGATCGTGAACACCTCGGAGTAGATGTCGACGGTGTGCGTCGCACTGGCGAGTTCCTGCTGGCTCGGCCCCCGCAGCAGAGGCGGGCTGGGCCGCAGCGAGAACCAGGCCGCGGCTCCGGCCACGAGCAACGCCACCAATGCAAGCGCACCATTGCGAGCTGTCGTACTGGCCATCGCCGTACGATACCGGCTTTGGGCCCCGGACGACGATCCACCGGACTGCTAGACTCCCGCCCGGGATCAGCAAATGAAGACAAAGGACTGCCAGGAATGCGGCGAGGCGTCGGACGAACTCTCGACGGTCACCGACAAGGGCAAGAAACGAAAGCTCTGCCCCGACTGTCTTGAGTTGTTCGAAGAACAACGCGAGATCGAAGCCGAAGCCGGCGCCGCCATGCGGGAGATGATGGAGTACAAGGGCTGAAACCCCCGCCACGTAGCAGGAGCCGCGCTGCTGCCTACCCGTCCGCGGCGATTCGGCTACGCCCATCGACTATCAGCTCACGAAGCTGAACGAGGGTCGCCTGAATCTGCGTGTCGTCTTGTGCTTCGGCTGCCGCAGCGACATAGGCCGTTTCGGCCAGCAAGAACTCGTCAACCGACTCTCGCCACCGCCCGTGCTCGCCCAGGATCTCCCCCGCGCGCACGTGCAGTCTCGCGAGGCTACGACGTGCCGTTTGACTGTTCTGCGCGATCTCCACGCCACGACGAAGGTGCATCAAGCCTTGGTCGAGGTTGCCTTGCTCGGTGACCCTTAGCGCCAGCACTTCGAGCGCCTGGATAAGCCTGCTGGAATCGACACCAAACTTGTCTTCGATGTACCCCACCGCGAATACCGCGTACGCGGTCGCCTGTTCGCGATGACCTTCGGCAGCATCCAGCCGAGACAGCATCAGAGAAGTAAGCGCGACATCGCCAATCCGGTCGAGCGGATCAGCCTTGGCCAAGGCCAGCACCTCGACAAGGTGGACCCGGGCTTCCGAATAGCGTTTGGCCCCCATCAGGTACGAGCCGTATGTCGCGCGGGCCGCCATCGTCGAAGGGGAGTCGTCCCCAGTCTGCCTGGCCAAGACCTCCAGCGACTCCCCGACCATTTCGATAGCACAGTCGAGCTCGCCGTGCGCCTGAAGCGTGGCAGCGAAGTTCATGAGGGCCAGCGCGGTGGCATTGTGCTCGGGCCCGTAGTTGTCGTGGAAGATTCGCCACACACGCTCGGCGGGCGCTCGCGCTTCGTACTTGTGCCCTTGCTCCATCATCAGATGCACAACACCCCGCTCCAGGGCGGCGACTGTGGGGTGGCCGGCTCCTCGTGCATCGGACATCAGTGAAACCGCTTCGTCGTACACGGTCCGGCTTTCGTCATAGCGTTCCAGATCACGAAGGAGAAGGCCGTACTGCTCAAGCGCTAGCGCGAGCGCAGCCGGATTGGTCCCAATGTGAATCCGGCCGATCTCGATGGCCTCGGTGATTACCGGAAGCGCATCATCATATCGCCGCACCTTCGCCAGGGCCGCGCCCAGCGTGACGAGCGGGCGCACCCGTTGTATTGCCAACGGCGAGAGCCGGGCCAGAAGTCCTTCGAGCACGCTACGAAGCGCCAAGGCAGCCTTTGGCTCGTCACGAGACAAACTCATCAGATGCAGGAGCACTCGAACCGCCTCCAGGGCGACGCTGTCCTGCCGCGAGACGATCGCGAGACGAATAGCCTCCTCTAGGCTCAGCTCGGCTTGGGCAGTTTGGCCGCGGCTGAGCTGCGCCTTGCCTAGCTCCAAGAGCGCTTCGGCGATCAGCGGCTTGTAGTCAATCTCTCGTGCACGGTGAGCGACAGCCGCTGCACGCTCGAGCGTCTGCTCGCGGTTGCCCGCCGTGGCCAGCGCTTTGGTTTTGGCGATCTTTCGTCGGACGCGCTCGACGGACCGCGCGGTCTCAGGATCGTGCGGCAACGCGGCGTCTGCGAGCATCGCGTCAATATCAGAGCAGCGCGAGATCGACGGCAGCTGCGCGACCGCAGCATCGGCGTGCACAACGAGATCTCCGCCTGGGTCTGTGAACGCCTCGAGCAGCCCCTCCATGCCACGCAAAGCGTCATCGAGACAAGCTGTGCGACTGGCCAACAACACGGTCGACTGCTCGGCGTGCGCCTGCGACTCGCAGACATCCCTTCGGCCTGCCCGCCAGGCACTGGCGAAGCTCTCCAGTTTGCCCGCAACTCTCGCACCGGTCACATCGGCCACGGCGATCTTGGTGGCTTCGAAGTCTGACCGCAGCCGCAGCCGACGTGCGTCGGTCCAGACCGTTCCGATCGGGGCGCCGACAGCCTCGCACGGGTCATCATGGTCGCCGACAACGGCGGGCATCGCCAGTAGCCCAACGACAGCACTCCCTGCAGTCACCAGCGCAATACGACGGCGACGGCCCTGAAACGACTCGAGCGCAGCGAGCAACGCCGCGATGCTTACCCATCGATCACCGGGTTCGGGCGCCAGACCGCGCAGCACTATCTGCCTCAGCCTCGCGGGAACACGTCGGCGACGCGCAACTGGGGTCAGCGGCGTGAGCAGCATTGACTGCTTCTGCTCGGCCGAACTCAGCGGAGTCTCCCCGGTCGAGGCAAACGGACGCGTGCCATACAACCCCTCGTACAACGTAACGCACAGGGCGTACTGGTCCGAGCGTTCGTCGCCCATCTGGCCGTCGAGTTGCTCCGGTGCCATGTACGCTGGTGTGCCAAGGACCGTTCCGTGTTCCGTCAACGGCCCGGTGCCAGCCTCAAGCACCACGGGGGCGCCGTCGGTTTCCCTCAGTAACCCCACCGGTGGCGGGACCTCGCCCGCGTTTGATTCGCTGAGCTTTGCCAGCCCAAAGTCCACAACCCGGGCGCGGCCGTCCGCAGCAACGAGTACATTCGCCGGCTTGAAATCTCGGTGGATCAAACCCACGGCGTGGGCATCGGCGAGCCCTTGTCCCGCCGCGGAGACCACACTAACAATCTCACGCCACGACGGGGTTACCCGGCTCCACCAATCACTGAGGGTCTCACCGTCCGCAAACTCCATCGCGACGAACAACACCTCGCCCCGTTCAACGACATCCGCGGTCGCGACCTCGTAGACCTGAACCACATTGGCACTCGACAGTTGTGCGAGCGCCTGGGCTTCACGCACGAGTCTTTGCTCGCCCTTCACCCACGCACTGACTCCCTCTTGTCGGAGTACCTTGAGCGCCACCCTGCGGTTCAAACGTGGGTCATACGCATGGTAGACGGTGCCCATGCTTCCGGAGCCAGCGCGCTCAACGACGACGTAGGGACCAACGAGGGTGCCTGCCGGCAACTCAGCGACCGGCCCCGAGTGCGAAACCTGTCGAGTGGCGATGTCGTTTTCGCTAACGACTCGCGCTGTCACCGGCCCTGCGGACATCCCAGACTAGTCTAATGAAAACCAACGGCCCCGGTGCGGCCCACGTTCGCACAGGTGCATTCTCGCGCCCCAAGATCGGACGCTCTCCCCTTGCGACGTTCAGTTTGTGCTTGAGCCGGACCGCCGCCTCGTCAGCCACGCACCCACACCTCGAGCCGCGAGTCGCACTTCGGACGGCCGCAGCAACGACGGGTAGAACGCCAGCGTGACGAGCGTGAACGGACCGACGTCCATGACCATGGCGATACCCACGTGCATCGACAACCCGACAACCGCGTAGATCGATCGAACGCGGAAGCGATTGAAGAATCCACGAAGTCGACCGGATCGCTCCGGATGGCGTCGATAGTACAAGGCAAGCCACATCAGCGGCCAAGTAAGCTCAAACAGCCAAGCGAGTACCGTTGCGAGTTGTGTCAGTGGGTAGACCCGCGCCAGCCAATGCATCGACGTGAACTGCCACGAGGGTTGCTGCAGGATGTAGTAGAGGGCCGAGAATCCCCCCGCTGGCGTCCAGTAGATCGAGACCTTGTGCAGGCCAGTGAAGAAGTACAGCACGCCAATCTGCGCAATAATCAAGTAGCGCGGCCACGCCGCAACAAGCTGATGACTAGTCCATTTTCCGGTCTTGTACCGACACGGCAGCGAGAGCGTGACGGTTGGCTCGGCCAGCACCAAGAGCCACAACGAGTTGATCAAGAGGGCATCGAAGCTGCCTCGCGTGTGCGTGTTAAGCCCGGACAACGCCATCAACCCCTGTCCGGCGATGAGCGCGACGACTCGTCCGCCGACTCCGAGGACAAGGCCGACGCCCGCGGTCAAGGTCGACAGCACAAGGATCCAAGCAGTGGCTGGTGTCGCGCCTCCTAGGGCGGCGACGAGCCATCCGGGCTTGAGTGGGCGCATGCCACCGTATGCGAGGTCCACCCAAAAACCATCGACCAGGCCGTTGATCGCCGGAACTCCGATCGAGATCAGCAATGCGAGGCCGCTGATGATCCGAAACAACGCCAAGCACTCGCCCGTCTCCCGCTGCCCAACGAACGCGACCCAGCGCGCCCATCGTCCGGCCAGCGAGCGGGGTACGACGCTCACCGCAACGCCTCGCGGGTGAACACCAGAGTGCTTCTAAACTTCCCCTTTGGTATGCGGTCTTCGTTGACCTCTTCGGGCGAAGGCGTCCGGAATCCATACCAGCGAACACGCACCTCACTGGCCTCCGGAAAGTCGTGTGTCGCTTTGGCCGCGATCCACTTCGCGAAGTGTCGATAGGATCCACGGTACGCCTTCCATGCGTAGCGAAAGAGCATCGATCGCGTTCGCGTATGGTCGAGTTGGTGGCCGCGCCAGTTATAGTCGGGTGAACGCGCGACGTAGACCGGTCGCCACTGGCCGTCGATCTTGATGTCGATGTGCAACTTTGCAGGGTGACGATGCGGCGCTACGAACATCCGCCAGCGCTGCCGCACCCCCGCGTAGTCCGTGTACGGCCGAAGCGGGGTTCGTAAGACGACCATCCAAGCGGTCCACGTAGCCGCGGCGCTCCAGACCCTCTGCTCGAGTTCCTCCTGGGTGATAGCGATCCCCATCTCGTTGAACGTACGTGTGTACGACGCCAACTCATTTTGAACGGTCGGGTTCTTCCAGGCAGATCGTTTCGCCGCCGGCCCAGCGGTGTCCGGGATCGCCAGGATCACAATCGCGACGATATGCGTGAGCACGAGGGCCGCCCGAAGGTGAGGCCAGGCCCTTTGCCACGCAGTGTCCACAACGCCGCGGTTGTATCAGGCGTAGACCCCCACCGGGGGCCTACCTACGCCCAACTGCTCGGCACTTCCGACGCTAGATGCTCTGCAGGGCTGCGTCGCGGTCGCCGTCGCGCAGCTCTTGGGCCAACACGCCACGCTTGATTTTTTGACTCGCCGTGACGGGAAAGTCAGTCGTTCGTTCGACGTAGGCGGTCAATCGTTTGAAGTCAGGCAGGCGAAGGTTGCGCTTCGCAAGCTCGTCTTTGAGTGCTTGTGTGACGTGCTCACCGCTTGGGCGCACGACGATCATGAGCTGCTCGCCCACCATCGACTGTTTGGGCCACACGTAGTTGGCCGCAAATACGCAGAACTCCTCGCAGTCGGGAAGGTCTTCGAACGCCGACTCGATGTCCTCGGGATAGATGTTCTTACCGCCCTCGGTCACGATCATGTTCTTGGCGCGACCCACGAGCTTGAGGTGGCCCGAGGCGTCAACCGAACCGAGATCCCCGGTCTGCAGCCACCCGTCGACAATGGTCTCCGCCGTGAGCTCGGGCGCATCGAGGTAGCCCTTCATCACCGTACGGCCCCGCACCCAAACTTCGCCGATCTCCTCGGCATTCGCGTTACGAATCTCGACCTCCACCCCGTCGACCGGCTTGCCCACGGTGTCACCACGGAACGGTGAGAGATCGTTGACGGAGATCACGGTGCACGCCTCGGTCAGCCCGTAGCCAATGGCCACGGGGATACCCAACTCGTAGAAGAACTCAGCCATCTTGCGGTCGACAAACGTACCGCCTGCCACGATGAGCTTGAGCTTGCCACCGAGTTCGTCGT
>JAESSZ010000367.1 GCA_016763875.1 Nannocystaceae bacterium | reverse complement strand
GGCGATGCCCCTGCCCGCGCCCACATGACCGAAGGTCTCGACAACGAGTCACTCGAGATCGGAAACAAGGCCGGCTCTGCGTTCGCCGACGACCCCTACGTCGCCCGCTACCACGCAGCGTTGGTGCCGAGCCCCGACGGCGTGATGCTTGAGGACTTCGGCAGCATCAACGGCGTGTTCCTGCGTGTGCAGGGCACCGCCCAACTCGGTGAGAAGGCAACCATCCGGGTCGGTCGTCAGATCCTGTCGTTCGAAATACTCACGCCGCCGCCAGCAAGACAGCAAACGGTCAAGAGACTCAGAAGCCCCGATCCAGGTTACTGGGGCCGTATCGGCGTCATGCTCGACCACAAGCGCTGCGCGGCAGTTGTCGCCGTGCGCGATGCAACCGCAACCGTGGGACAGGCGGCAACGTGCGAGTTGTCGTTCGCCGACGACGACCGTCTTTCAAACGTGCACTGCACATTGTCGCGCACCGACGTGGGAGCCTCGATCTCCGACGGAGGATCCGATGGCGGCGTCTGGGTCCGCATGGCCAGCGGCACGACGATTCCGTACGGAGCGGAGCTGCTTATTGGCGATACCCGGGTCTGCGTCGAGCGCACCTAGCCCGGGTGGGCGAACGTGCGGAGCAAACTGAGGGTCCGTCCCCGCACGTCGTCTCGTCCTGCACGTCGTCTCGCCCTGCACGTCGTCTCGGTCGGCGCCCTAAGCGGTGTCGCGCAACTCTGTCGCACCACGCACTCGAATCTTTCGCGGCTGCGACTGCGGCACCTTCGGGATCTTCAGCGTGAGGACCCCTTGCTCGAGTTTCGCCGATATCGAGTCGGCGTCGACTTCGTCCGGCAGGTTGAACTTCCGCGAGAAGCTTCCGAAAGGCCGCTCATGGACGTGCAGCTTGTCGCCTTCACCGAGTTCAGCCCGCTCGCGAGCGCCGCTGATCGAGAGCTCTCGTCCCTCGACACTGATGTCCACGGCATCCTCGGGCACCCCCGGCATGTCGGCGACGAGGACAAAATCGGTTTCGGTTTCTCGGATCTCAAGGTGGGGCGAGAATGACGGCGTCGCAGCACGTCGCCGCACGGTTGGCGCGCCCGCAGCGGCTGAAAACAAGGGCTGAAAGGCGGTGAAAAACGGATCGAAACGGAGGAGATTGGACATGGTCTTGGCTTTCTTCGGTGGTCATCCCGCCGCCGAGCACACGAGCCCGGCGGCAAAGACGCTTGTTTGCTTGAACCGCAACCCGCTTGCCTCATCTGCGGCTCGCCGTGGCTCCGCGGCACTGTTGTGCCTTTGCGGAGGACGGGACCCTCGTTGAGGTCGCTTGTCGGGTGGGTTCGCTCGGCAACTTGGGGCCGGCTCGCGCGGTGTCAACCCGAAAAGGTCATGTCCCCCCCGCACCGCCGTTCCCGCCGTTCCCACCTGGCGGTAAACGCCAAGCACACGGTCCAGCGGCGACTGCTGGGTGTCGGGGGAACAGCGTCGAAAAGCTCGGTCAAACCAGGTATGACCAGGGGGTGAGCGATCCCCCTGACGGCAACAAAGACGGCCCTAAGCTCACCCCTGAGCGCAACGCCACCGTCCGTGTTTCGCGGCACCAAACGCTGAAACTGCTGTCGAGTGCGGGGCCATTCGGTTTTCGCAGCCTCGCCGACGCCAGCATCATCGCGGGGGATCCAGGGGTGAGTGCCGAGACCGCGGGCCGTACCGACATCGGTCGGGTGCGAGAGAACAACCAGGACCAGTTCCTCATTGCGTCGCTCGAGCGCTCATTGCTGGTCGAGGATTCGAGCTTTCCTGCCGAGGCCGGTACTCGACTGTCGGACACGCCGCAGGGGCGACTGTTCATCGTGGCCGATGGTATCGGCGGCCACGGTGGCGGCGAGGTGGCCAGCGCGGTCGCGATTGATGCGATGGCCCACTACGCATTCGCGATGATGCCGTGGGTTCTTCGACGTGGCATCCAAGACGTCGAGGCCCTGGTGGCCGGGCTCGAGCAGGCATTGCGCGACGCTCAAGCGCGCCTGAGAAGGGTGGCCAAGCGCAAGAACCTGCCCGAGAAACTCGGCACAACCCTGACCATGGCGTACGTCCGTTGGCCAGACGCGGTCGTCCTCCACGTCGGGGACAGCCGCGCCTACCTGCACCGCGGCGACGACATGGTGCGGTTGACCAAAGACCACACGCTGGCCGAACGCCTCGTCGAAAGCCACGCGATGTCGCGCGAGGAAGCCGAGCGATCGCACTTCTCGCACGTGTTGGTCAACGCGGTCGGTGGGGGTTCCGACGCCCTGGAGGTCGAGGTCCATAAGATCGTGCTGCAGCCCAACGACACGCTACTGCTGTGTTCCGATGGACTGTCGGGCTACGTGGACGAGGCTGCGATCGCCGCCAAGATCTCCTCAAACAGCTCAGTGCGCGACATCGTAAACGACCTGATTGCCCTCGCGAACAACGCCGGTGGTGGCAACAACATCACCGCAGTCGTCGCTCGCTTCTAAACGATGTCCTCAGTTGTCTATGCCCTGTTCGCCGACAAAGCGGACGCTAGCGCGGCCACGGTCGCGATCCGAAAGACCTCGCCTCGCGGACAACCCCGCGTTGCGCATCTGCTGACCAGGAGTCCGCTCGAGGGCAACGACCTCCCTGAGCCAGCGACTGGGTTCGGGCGCAATCTTCTGATCGCCATCGGGCTGGGTGCGGCGTTCATCGGCACCGCAGGGGCTGTCGCTGGTGCACTCGATCTCATGCTGGGCATGGGCGTGCTGATGGGCATCGGGCTCGGCAGCGTGACTGGGGCCCTGATGGGTTTTGTCGGCGCCATGCAGGCGGGGACCCGCATCCCCAAGCCGGAACTCCGCGCCCTGGAACCTCGCATCGCAAAGGGGGAGATCCTGCTTGTGATCGAAGTCCCCGGGCGTGACGTCGATGCCACGATCACCTTGCTACAAGAGCACCACGGCGAGAGCGCTGATGCCGTGGGTGAGTGGTAGCCGCAGGCGCTACGGCCCGAGATTCGCGGCCGTACGCTCGCGGTAGGCGACGTACTGAGCCATGAGCGCGAGATAGACGTAATGCCCAATGACCTTCTGCCCGGCGTGCGTAAGGTGGGACAAATCGCCCGCAATGAGCGGCGTGTCCGCCTTGCGCCACCGTCCGGCGGATCCCTCACCGCCCATGGCCGCGGGCGTATCAAAGAACGCACAGCCCGCAGCCGTGGCGGCAAACGCTGACGGTCCACGATCTGTGCGACCTCGGGACGACTGACGATCCGCGGGCCCTTGCGCTGGCCGTGATCAACCGGGGCGATGATTAGGCACGCGCGCGCAGGCTTGTCGTCTGCCCCTTCGGCGGGGCCTCGAAAGCGGGCCAACGTCGCTTCCCAGGTCTGTTCGTACTTGGCGACCTTGGCGGCGTTGAGGGTCAGATCGTTGCCACCGAACATGAAGACCAGGAGGTCGGGGTCGCGATGTTCGACCTGGCTCCGGAGATGCTCGACGTCGAAGTAGAGCATGCGGCTGGTGAACGCACCGAGCTGCTCCATGCCGTCCCAGACCACGCCAGGCACGTCTCGCTCGAACACCGCACCGTACAACCGAGTGCGACCCTCGGCGCGGATCTTGAGCTTGTGTGGGCCGTCGGTCATCGACAGCGTGTGCCATTGGTCAGCGAGAGCCTCGCCGCGCGTCGACACGATGACGGGTGGCCCGCCGTCCAACTCGAGCCGCACACGGCCTCCCTCGGCAAGCGAGGCGTACCACAGCTCCACCCGAGACCATGAGCGACCAAAGGGCTCACCGTCGACGGTCCGAAACACGGTCGTGCCGCCACCGCTGGACCACACGGTCGTGCCGCCGAATCCAAAGTGCGCGTCGCCACGACACTTGTTGATGACGTAGCAGTGCTCCCATTTCGAAGAGGAGAACCGAATGCCGCGGTGGCGATAACTGTTGTTGGGCTTGGCCAGTAAGTGGAAGCCGTGTCCCGCATCGCCGAACCGACGTTGCATCGCCGTACGCAGGGCAGAACTAACGTTGTCGCTCGCGATGACCGAGTCCCCCCAGTGGCTCACGCGCGTGATGGCTCCCTCGTACCCCGCGTCGCTTCGCGCCAACGCGGCGAAGAAACTATCGAGCGCGTCATCGGTAGGCATCTCCAGCGGTTGCCCGACCACCAAGGCGTCGTCGGGATGGGGTCGATACGTGGGCAGTCCGGGAGCCGCTATTGCTGGGTCTGACCCGAGGTCCGGGGGGGGCTTGATAGTCTCGCGGTCGGGGGGCGCGCCGCCATCAACTTCGTCTCGGTCGAGCAAGGCTTGTGCGAGCGCCTCGGCCTCGGCCACGCCCTGCTCAGCCTCCACTTCGGCCGCCCCCTCGCCCATGAGCTCGCGGCCGACAACATTCCAAAACGGTACGGGCTCGCCGGGCAGCCACACGCGAGCGAAGCTGCAGTCGACCGTGCCCTCGCACCTCCCAGCACGCACGGCCAACTCTCGGTCGAGGCTCGGCATCGCGTAGGGCGCGGCGACCAGGGCAAGCAGCGTGGCCATCCCCCAAGCGATCTTGCGAAACGTCCCAGCTGCGGGAGGGCCGTCATCGGAACGTCCCCCGTCAGTCCCGATCGGATCGGACGCCGTCACCACGACTTCGTCCCCATCGAGCAGCCCGACATCCGACGCGCGCGTCTCAACGACCTCGCCACTACGGGCAGGCGATGGGTTGCTGGAGTGTCGTCGCTGGGTCACGGGACTAGAACTGAAAGTAGACGAACGCCTTGGGACTTCCGTCAAGGATGCGCATGAGAACCAAGGCGAGCAACGCAAGCAACACGCCCTGGACCACGCCTGGGATTCGACGGAAGGCGTTCCAGGCCCCCGTATCCACCCAGCGCTTTGGGGTCCAGTGGTAGACGAGGCCGAAGATCAATGCCACCCACAACTCGGTTGGCAGGAGATCCGGGCGAATAAATCGACCGTCCCACGACAGCAGACGGCCGCAAATCTTCCGCGCAGTCGCAAAGTCTGGCGCTCGGAAAAACACGCGGGACAGCACCGTAAAGTGGAAGGTCAGGCCAATGTGCAGGGCCGTGTTCAACGGGGTGTTGGTCACTGGCAGCAACGTGACCAACACAAACGTCACCGCAGCAACGCCACCGAGCCCGGCCGAAACCGGAGGAGGTAGCCCTATCACCCAGTGAGCGACCGCCCCGCACACAACGCCAAGCACAGCCGCGCTCGCCCCCCACCGCACCATCTTTTTCGAAACCGCCAGCCCACGATCCCGGGTCCGATTCCAGCGGTTGAACAGCATCGCCAGCCCATGAATGTTGGCGTAAATGACGAAGTTCCAGCTGGTCCCCGTTTTGTAGTGCCACATCCCGACCAAGAACATGGTCAGCCACAGGTTGAAGTACGTGCGCGCAGCCCCGCCCCGGCTGCCTCCCAGTGGGAAGAACAGATAGTCGCGCAGCCACGTCGACAGCGTGATGTGCCAACGTCGCCAAAACTCCCCTAGATTCCGCGCCTGATACGGACGGTCGAAGTTCTCTGGGATATCGAACCCCAGCAGCCGTGCGGTACCGATCGCGATGTCGGAATAGCCGGAGAAATCGGCATACAGCTGCACGGTAAACGCGTACAGGCCCAGCATGATCTCGGGCGATGTGTAGGCGTCTGGATTGGTAAAAACAGCGTCCGTGAAGTGGCCGGCGATCCAGTCGCCGAGGATGACCTTCTTGAACAAGCCCTTGAAGATCCGGAACAGCCCCTGCTCCATCCGCTCCGCGGTCAGTCGCGGACGGACTCGGAGTTGGGGCAGCAACTCGGACGCGCGAACGATGGGACCCGCCACCAGTTGCGGGAAGAACGTGACAAACAGGGCGAACTTGGTGAACGAAGGCTCCGGGGCCAACCGACCGCGCCATATGTCGATCGTGTAGCTCAGCGACTGAAATGTGTAGAACGAGATCCCCAGTGGGAGGATCACGGGCAGCGACGGGGTCGCCCAAGACAGCCCCAGTGCCCCCGCAACATCGGTCGCCGTTGCGACGAAGAAGTCGGTGTACTTGAAGTAGCCAAGCAGCCCGAGATTGCCGAGCAAGCTGGCGATGAAATAGCCACGACGGGTGCGGCGAGCGGACCGGGCGAGTCCGGGATCTGCCCTCCGTGCCACGGCTGCGAGCCGATGGATCTGGTGACCGCACACGAAGTCCAGCGCGGTCGAGAACCCGAGCAACCCGATGAAATACCAAGGCGTCGGCAACGGGGTCGTCTTGGGCCCCGCCATGTAGAAGAAGTACGAGGCCCCCAGCAACCACAGCACTCGCGCAACCGGCCGGTCCGCTATCGCCCGGAAGACGACAAGCACCGGCAGGAGGAACAGTAGGTAGTCGAAGGTTGGAAACAGCATGGGTGGCGCTGCTTCGGGGTCGAGCCACGGAAAGCTAACCGCAGGGTCGCCCCTCGCGCGAGCCTTCCGCAGTTGTGGACGCGCAGGGCCGTCTGCGCGTTCCATCTCGCGGTTGCGCCCTATGCGCTCCGCGAGTTTGTCTGGAGACTAGCCGCGCTGGCGACGCCAGGCGAGTGCGGCTATGCCGAAAATGACCAGCCAGCCGGCGGGTGCCCCCGAGCCGGGAACGCTGCAACCGCCGCCGTCATCGTCGTCCTCGGCTCCGCCTGAGGTGGCACCGTCGGTGTCGCCACTCGTGGCCCCGTCCCCGTTGCCGTCGTCCGCGTTGCTGTCGTCCGCGTTGCTGTCGCCAGCGTTGCCGTCAGCACTGGCGTCCCCGGTCGTATCACCGTCGTCGGCGCCGTCTCCCCCGCCGGTCGTATCCCCTCCGGTCGTCTCCCCTCCGCCGCCACCCGTGCTGTCTCCGCCGGCCTCATCGCCACTGTCGCCATCGCTCGTCCCCGTCGAGCCCTCGCTCGCCAGCAGTTGCACATCGGCGCACGAGTAGTAGTCGTCTTCGTCGGGGTTGAGCTGCGTCACCCGCAGGGTGCACGCCTCACACTCGATGTCCGGCAGCTCAATGTCCATCATTATCGGCGAGTCATCACCGTCGGCAACGTCCATCGCCACAACATTCATCTCGAAGCCCGTGTCGTCGGCGGACGCGAAGTCGATGCGCAGCGCACCACCGTGCGATTGCCCAACCTCCCACGCAACGGAGATGGTCTCGCCCGCGGTGAATACGGTCGGCGCCTTCCCAGCCGCAACGTCGCCGCAGGGTCCCGTCGTCAGGTTGTTCTCGCCATTCCTCGGCGTCGGGCTTGTCATCGCCACATGGGCCGACGCAAGCGAGGGGGTCACAAGAACTAGCGCAGCAAGGCAACGGATGATCATGCTCATGGCCCGAGGGTATCGGGCCCACGCCGGGAACGAAACGCTGCCGGCAACCCGAACGCTACGGCTCAGTGCTGCCAACGTCCCCGGCCCCAGCGCACAGCACCCGCAGTAGCGCTGCAGGGTGCTCTGGCCACGGGGGGTGGTCCGCATCCCGCGCGTCGACCATCATGTCGATCAGTGTCCCCCGCGTCTGACCGGGGGCCGTCGGCAAGTCGTCGTAGACCGGATCCTCCAGCGCCTCGTCGAGCGTGATCCACTCGACGCCTGCCTCTTCGTACGCGTCCAGCAGTGCTTCGATCATGACCGCATCAAACGCACCGACGTGGAGCAGCAAGACGTGCGGTATCCGCCGCCCCCACACACGGATCGCGGCTTCATCGGACCACTGCAGCATTCGAACCGCGTGCCGAACAAACGTCTCGCGTAGCGCAGCGATCGCGGCCTCATCACGCAACGCAAGGCAACGCACGTACGGGGCATTGAACGCCCAGTCGTAGAAGTCGATCGTGACCTCGGCAATCCGATAGCCGCTGGCGGAAAGGTGCTGCCGAATCGCGCGCGTACTTTGTGGGTCAGTGCCTTCCATTAGAAACGGATAACGGAAGACCCTTCGTGTGTTCTCGTCCGCGACCAATGAGCCAAGCGCCACGTCGTTCCGGTCGATCTCGGCGAGGTAGGCGGGCACCCCAATCTCCCTCAGATGAGGGTGAGACCAGGTGTGGTTACCCAATGGGAATCCCGCGGCGATCCAGGCCCGCAACGAGGGGTCCGTGGCGCCGTCCTGCGCGGCGCTGCCGAGGTTGGCAAAGCCGTACACACGAGGGACCTCATGGGCCAACAACGCCGCAAGCAGGGATTGGTGCAACTGCAACCGAGTCGTGTCCGGCGGCAGGGGACCGTGTGATGGCAGATCGTCCACGGTCACCGCCACCCG
>JAESSZ010000366.1 GCA_016763875.1 Nannocystaceae bacterium | reverse complement strand
TAGCGCTCGTCGTCGCGGTCGCGCAACGCTGCGATAGCTTCTGCGCTCTGCTGCAGCTCGCGTTCCAGCTCTGCGGCGGCGTGCTCGGCGACGCTGCGTGCTCCCGCGCCGACGGCCCGGTCGCGTTTTCGGATGGCGTCGGCGAGCTTCGTCTCGACGTCGCGATGATGTTGCGACTCCACCAGGAGTCGGTCCTCCATGTGCCGTTCGAGTCGCTCGATGGTCTCCTCGAATCGCGCTTGTTCCGATTGGTCGACCTCGCCTTGGTCGACGAACAGCGCCTCTTCGATAGCGTCGTTCATGTCGTCGTCGCTGGGATCCGAAAGCGTTGCTAGCTTCTCTACGTCCACCGGGTCCCCCAACAGGATGGCGAGCGCCGCTTCCCGCGGCAGCGGTTCCCGATGGCCCTCGACCAACGCAACCGGAAGAAGCTGAGTCGTGGGCTCGAATCCGTCGTAGGCGACCCTGACCACGGAAAGGCGACCATGGACTCCGTGCCACTCGCGCGTCGCGTCTGTGGCGGCGATCCGGACACAAAATGGGTCGGCAGTGGATCGTCGTGCCTCTGCCACCGCACCCGCGACGAGCGCGTGTCCTAAATGCAGGGGCTCCCCATCGGTCTCGCGATCGGCTTTGCCAATAATGACCGAGGTTCCTTCGGTCAGGCCCACCGGCAGGCCATCGCAGGGCTCGATGTCGTAGCGGGTGGCGAACAGCTCGCCCGAGCGGCGATGCGGGGCCGCGATGGCCTCGAGGTAGCGGCGCAGAACGCCCTCAAGATCGTGGTCGAGTTCGGCGAGACCTTCGGACATTTGGCCCTCGATCTCCGCAAATGCGCTTCGTACCGAAGCATCCAATCGCGTCTCAATGAGACCAGCGGTGCGTTCGTACGTCGCCTCAAGTTCTTCGCGGGCTTCGCCAACGTGATCGCGCAACGCCTCCAGCTCGGTCTTGACCTCTTCGAGTGAGCGGGCGCGGTCGTAGATGGCCATCAGGCGGCGCTCGAAGTCCATGCCCAGCGCGCCCGCCAGCGTCTCTGGGGATCGTTGTCCCGGCTCGTGCAGCACCGCGTCCGATGCATCCAGCACCACGCCAAAGAGATCGAGCTTTCGCGACAGGATGTCGAAGGTGAGCCGGTCGGCCTCGTTGCCCGTGTTGATGAAGTTGATCACCAACACCCCGCGTGTCTGCCCGTAGCGGTGACACCGGCCGATGCGCTGCTCGATGCGTTGCGGGTTCCACGGCAGATCGTAGTTGATCAGCGTGTCGCAGAACTGCAGGTTGAGGCCCTTGGCGCCCGCTTCGGTGGAAATGAACACCCGACTGCGGGTCGAAAACTCGTGGACCAGCGCCAGTCGAATCGCGACGCCGCGGCTGGGGCGGGTTCGTTCGGGCATCTTCGCGCCGACCTCCTTGTCCCAGCGGGCCAGTGCCGCGTTGGCCCGTGCACCGCGGTTGTCGCCCCGGAAAAGTGTGACGTCGTTCGTAGTGACGACCTCGGCCTCGATCAGAAGGTCGCGCAGGTACTCCTGGGTGGTGATCGACTCCGTGAATATGACCGCTTTACCGCTGCCGGTGGGGCGAGTCAGTGCGAGTCTGACCGCGCGGACAAGTTGCTCGGCTTTGCTGTCGCGCGGCAGAGACTCCGCGCGTGTCACCAGGTCCCGCACACGTTGCAGCTCCTGGCGGATCACGTTGTCCGGGGGCGGCGGTCCTTCGTCGACTTCGGTAGTCTCGGACTCTGTCGTCTGTTCGTCTTCGAGGTCCTCGGCGAACAGCGCCAGGGTCGCGTCGTCGGTCGGCGACGGTAGACACAGCTGCTGCAAGCGTTCGGCGACTCTGGCCAAGCTCGCGGCGAGCGCTTTTGTAGAAGAAGCCATCCTGCGCCGAAACCCGATCAGCAACAGGCGCCGTTGTCCGCCCCGGAACGCGCAGAGGTTCGGGGTCATGATGTAGGCGGTGACGTCGTCGTACAGGGCCTGTTCCGCCTCGCTCATCCTGTACTCGAACAATTGCGTGCGTCGGTCCACAAACGGCTGACGCATGAACTCCTGAGCCTGTCGGCGAAGGGTGCGTTGGCAGATTTGCCCGATGCGGCGACGAAGCTCGTCTCCTTGCCCTGCTCGCAGTTCGCGGTCGTCGCCCGCGCAGAAAACCGCGCGGAAGGTGGCGAGGTCGCCCAGTAGCGTGCCCGTTGGCTCGACGTACTGAACGAGGCCCCACAACTCCGCCAGTGAGTTCTGAATCGGCGTCGCGGTGAGCAGGAGCACGGGGGTTCCCGAGACCGCGGTGCGGACACGCGCCGCCATCATCGCGGTGCGGCTGCCCTCGCGGTAGCGACCGTGACGATCGAACCGCTTGTAGATTCCTGCGAAAATCTCGTGGGCTTCGTCGATGACACACAGGTCGAACGGTTCCCCACCCGCGATAGCTTCGCTGCCTGCTTCGCTGCCCGCGCGCTCGCGCCCCAACATGAACACACCCGGGCCCTCCAAACTGTCGGTTCCCTCCCGTGCTTCGATGCCGAACAGTGTGCGCAACTCCTCGCCCCACTGGCCGACCAACGGTTTGGGGGTGATGAGCAGGATTCTGCGCGCGCCCTCGGCGAGCATCTGCGCTATCACAAGGCCGGCTTCGATGGTCTTGCCCAGGCCAACCTCGTCGGCGAGGATGCAGCCGCCTTGGCCGATGCGCTGCAGGGCGAACACGACCGCGTCGATCTGATGCGGGTTGGGGTCGATGCGGCCGGCGCGTTGTGAGGCAATCGAGCGCTGCTGCTGGTCGGCGCGGCGTAACCGGACCAGTTCCTCGGCGTGCCAGCGCCGGACGATCGCGTGCGCTGCCACGCCCGAGGGATCGCACGGACGACTTAGAAGGGAAAGAGCATGCGTTGAAGGCAGCCAGCGCCGATCCCGCCAGCTGCGAACGCAACTGGTTGTGGAAACTCGATGCGCGCTGGCCTATCGTGGCCAGGGCTTGGCCGACGCCTTGCCGAGGACCTGGATTTTCGATGACGAGATATAGCTACGCATTGCCACTGATCGCTGGACTGGCCCTCGTGGGTTGTTCGGGCGACGACGCCGCCTCCGTGGACACC
>JAESSZ010000031.1 GCA_016763875.1 Nannocystaceae bacterium | reverse complement strand
GGGCTGCTCGTCGACGCCGAATGGACCGACCGACATCGACGAACATGAACGCCGCCTCGTCGGTCACCACCTGCCACGAAAACTCGACCGACTCACCCGACTGGTCAGTGACCTGCGCCGTGAACGTATGCGTCCCCTCGGTCGGTGCCCACTCGATTACGCCATACCCAGGTCTCCGCGTCGGGACGGGGAAACAGGGGGTAGAGGTCGAGCGCTGGGCCCACACGATGCGTCTCGGGAAGTTGCCACTGGCCCGGGCCGACGGGATCTCCGGTTTCCCCCGACGAACCGTCGCCGTCCGAACCGTCCTCCGTTCCGCCCGCAGAGGCCGTGGTCGAGCCGTCGTCGGTAGAACCCGGCTCTGGGCCTGCCCCGCTGTCGCCATCGGAAACCGACGCCGACCCGCAGCTCCCTTACGGCGTCTGCGCGGGACAAGTTCCACGACGTGTTCTAGTACAGCCGCAGGAGTGTGAGTACCGGGGTCTCGCTGCTTTCGCACCCCGAGCCCGCAGTCACCCAGTCTCGTCCTGCGACAAGCGCGTCGAAGACACAGACGGTGCCGTCCCACTCGAAGGTGGTCAGGCTGCTCAAGGAGCTGCCGACTTCGACGAGTCGGAACTGGCCCGTTCCGGAGAGCAGCGGGCACGCCGGCCACGCTGGGTCGCCCCAGATGCAGTCATGTGTGCTGCTCGTATCGACATCGTCGATTGACCAGAAGTAGAGTTCGGTCTGTCCCGAGTCGAGCGTTGTTGACGATGCCGATGCTGTGGCGGTGTCGATGAGGAGCCACTCTCCCGTTCGTTTGTTGAGGCCTTCAATGCGGATCGTTGCAGACGCATTCTCGGCGTAGCCTGAGAAATCTATTGCTGCGGGGTCAACCGCGTAATGACTGGAAGGCGTCATCACGCAAGCCGATCCCAGGATTGCGAGTCCAAGACACAGACCCTTACGAAGGAGCGGGGCTAGTCGCCGTGGACCTGTGGATACCGCAACTGTTGAGGTGGAGCTGTTGCGCGGATGGGTCATCGTTGGCGAATGGTGCGATCCCTTCTCCGTGCCGTCGATTCACATGATCATGGGATTGCTGGATGCGGAGGTCTGGGTCTGTACCAGCCGGAAGCGAAGGGCGGTGCTGACCGCCTCCGCGACGCTGTGGACTTGGAGCCTTGCCGCGTATCTGTTTGGCCCATGTCATCAGCCGCGTGTGCCGGGGCCTGCACCGACTTCTGGTCCCGGTGGCCGCCTACGCGGGTAGTTTCACAGCCAGCACGTCGGCCTCGCTGATGCTGGGTGCCTCGGCGAGGAGCGTTTCGGCGTTGGCCATCAGCGCGGCGGCGATCTCTCCGGCGAGATGCTTGGCGCGGTCTTCTGCATTGGCGAAGGCGTCAACGATGTAGAAGGTGGCGGCGCTGGCGCGCAGCGCGAACCAGACCGGTGTAAACGTCTCCGCTTGCGCCAGCGGAAGCGCGCCGGAGAGGAACTCGGCCAGCGCTGTCTCCTTGCCGGGCTTTGCGACGAGGCGGACGACGAGGGACGTCTTGATGTTTTCCATGGGCTCAACCTAGCGCCGGAACCCGGATTTTTCAGGTGGCGTAATCGACAGTTTTAGTACCATTCTCGCCATGAGGGTCGCAGTCCTGGTTCTTGGCGGAGTGTTCGACACCGGGCTGGCGGCGACGTTGGATACGTTCGCGTTGGCTAACGAGCACGCCGCCCGCAGCACTCGCTTTGACGTATCGATGGTTGGGGTACGGCGGCGCGTCAGCACAGGGCAGGGTCTTCGGGTTCCGGTGGCGAAGCTGCCGAGAACCGCGCCAGAGGTCGTGGTTGTGCCCGCGTTGTCGGCCAAGACTCCCGAAGGACTCGATGCGGCGCTGGACCGTTGTGACGTGCAGGAGGCCGCGGCGCTGCTGCGTAGTTGGCGGACTGAGGGCACGCTTGTTGCCGCGGCTTGCACAGCGACGTTTGTCGTGGCATCGGCCGGGCTGCTCGACGGACGACGGGCAACGACGAGCTGGTGGCTCGCCTCCGCGTTTCGGGAGCGCTTTGCGGCGGTGAAGTTGGAGGAGGAACAGATGCTCGTGCGTGCGCCCGGAGTGGTCACAGCTGGCGCCGCTTTGGCGCACCTTGACCTGGCGATGGATGTGCTGCGTCGGCGTAGTCCCGGGTTGGCGCGCACGGCGTCCCGTTACCTCACCTTCGATCGCCGCCCCTCACAGGGCGCGTACTCGATCCCGGATCATGTCGACCACAGCGACCCTTTGGTCGAACGGTTCGAGGTGTGGGCGCGGAGCAACCTGGGCGCGTTTTCGTTGGACGCTGCCGCTCGGGCGGTTGGGGCCAGCGGGCGAACGCTGGGCAGACGGGAGCAGCGCGTGTTGGGGAAGTCACCGCTTTCCTTCGTGCAGGACCTGCGTGTGGAGTATGCGCGTCATCAACTCGAGACGACCGACCGGAGCATCGACGAGATCGCGACGCGGGTCGGGTATCGCGACGGTGCGACGCTGCGGGCGCTACTTCGCGAACGCACGGGGCGTGGCCTACGTGAACTTCGTGGCCGCCGCGACTGAACCCCCCAACGACAGGCGCCGCCGGTCCCCACCGCCGATCACTCGTACTCGCGCGCTCGTCGGCGTGGCGGCTCACGGAGTTCCCGCATCTCCCGAAGGAACACCAATAGGTCCGAGCACGCGTCGAGCCGGGCCGATGGCTCGTCATCCAGGTGTGTTTCCAGTCGCCGCAGTTGCGCTGAAATGCGCGCGAGGTCGTCGATCTCGATCTCCAGAAACGCGATGCGCGCTAGCTCGAGCGCCAACTCGCGCGCGCGGGTCCGGACATCGTCGAGCGCGGCTCGCAGACGAACGTCGATCGTTTCACGCGCCGTGTCGTCTAGAACGTCTTGGAACAACGTCACCATGCGTTGTTTGCTCTGGAGCGAGGCGATCGTTCGGTCGCGTTCGCGCAGTCCGTCGTAGATGCCCTCGGCCTCGTCCAGTGATCTCATCGTGTGAGCACCATGGTGCCATCCGCGAAGATGCGGGGTGGCGTGCCCCCGATCGTCGTTGACCACCCCCAGCGGCACGAACCGGCAAAAAGCGGCTCGGATCCTCGCCTTGAGGCGTGGGGTACCATCCGACCCAGCGAAACGGGGG
>JAESSZ010000365.1 GCA_016763875.1 Nannocystaceae bacterium | reverse complement strand
GCCGAGCATCTGCCGGCAGCCAAGGGCACTGTCACCTTGCGGGCACGCCGACACCGCGAGACACCGAGTACGCAGGCCATCGAGATTGGCGAGATGAGGGCCCGGCGCGGCCTCGCCCCACGGAAAGGTACGAGGCGAGGCTGCCGCAGGGTCCCACGCGGCCGCGACCTCCCACTCGGCTTCGCTCGGCAGCCGCCGGTCCGCCCATCGGCAGTAGGCTTCCGCCTCGTAGTACGCGATGTGAATCACCGGTTTGTGGGGCTCAAGGTCACACCACCGATCAAACTCGCGACGCTGCCACTGGACCCCCTCGCGGCGCCAGTACACAGGACAGTGCGCCCCGCAGACCGCCTTGAACGCGAGACCCGCGGCACTCCACAGCGACGCGTCGTCGTAGCCCCCCGCGTCGACAAAGGCCGCAAACTCGCCCTGAGTGACCGGCGCCTTGGCTATCGCGAACGGCGCGAGCGTCAGGGCGTGCTGCCCCTTCTCGTTATCAAACGCGAAGCCATCGCGGCTCGCAGCCCCGACCGGATACTCGCCGCCGGGGACCTCGACGTCCCCTAGCCACGCGCCACCCTCTGACTCGACGAGCGCCGCCGACGCCGACACGGGCGCCGGATACGGATGCGCCTGACGAGCCCATGCAAACGCCTCGCTGTGCATCTCCTCGTGGTGCGTCGTGTACCGCAGGTGGTAGCGGTCCTCGTCGGTCGCCCCCGGTGCGCTCGCACGCGCCTCGGCAAGGGACGCCGTCGTCTCGAGGTACGCGAGGGTTTCAGCCCGACTGGGCAACGGCAGATCCCAACGCAACCCATGCGGCACCTGCATCGAATCGTAGATCGCATCGGCGTCGTCACGAACGGACGGCTCGCCGGTACGTCGCGCGGTCCACCGCTCTTGGAACCACGCGATGTGGCCGAGTTCCCACAAGAGTGGATTGACCGTGCCCAGCTTCTCACCCACTAGCTGCGCATCGTCGAGGTCGGCGACCAAAGCCAACGTCCGCTCACGAGCACGGCCAGCGGCGAGTTGGAGCCTCTTGAGTTCGGAGGGGGGCATGCGCGCGTCTGTGCCTTATCACGCCCGCTGCCGCTGCGGGGCTGTGCCAAGCTTGGCCGCGTGACCGCAGAGTTGCTGATCGGCCTGGGCTTGGGCGTGTGGGCGCTGTCGAGCCTGTTGCTGGTCTCTGCCGGCGGCGGTCGGCGCCGAGCGATGCAAAGTCTCAGTGAGCTCGGCCTCACCGTCGTTGACGACAGCCCCCTCAATCCGCAAACGATGACCGGGCCGCGAAAGATCGCCGAGGGCACCTACCGCGGGTTGGCATTGGTGCTTGAAGACTTCGTCGCGCACAGACCCGATGGCAGCGCGTGGCCCCACACCCGAGTGCGGGCACAGACCACGCACCGCATTCCCGCGTTTGTGCTCAGCGCCCACGACTTCGACGCCGCCGAGAAGACCGAGCCGACCCACATGCGCGCCCTGGCGTTGGGCGAGCCGTTGGACGGCCGCATGGCCGCCGCGGTCCAGGACGCACACGGCGAAACACTGCTGCGAGCGTTGGCGACTCAAAGTGCCCTGCTCGCGGTCGCAACGACACGCGGGCGCGGTCAGGTCCAGGAGATCACGGCGCGCAACGGCGAGCTTGAGGTCGTGCTCGCGGGCATGAGCCTCGCCGCCCCCCAGCTGCGGGCGGCGCTCGATACGCTGGTGCTCGTGCTTGAGCACACCGCTGCCACCGCAGACGATTGAAACTCAATCGCCAGCACCGCAACCGGACATTTCCGGGAAGTCGCAGCTGCCGTCGTCGCAAAAGTTATTGACCGTGCCCTCACGCAAGAACACATCCAGTTGTTGGCGTGCAGCCTCCAGCTTACGCAACTTGCCGTGCGGGTCGTCGCATTCGCGCTGCGGCAGGTTGCCGAGCGGATCGGGCGGCAAACCGAAGTTGTACTCGACGAGCGCCGAGCCGTCATACCCATCGTCTGCGCGGTCCAGGCCATAGATCTCGCTCTGGCCGGTGTCCACGTGACGCACCCCAATCGTCCGCGCCATGAAGTGCGCGGCCACGTTGTTGACCTGATGGTCCCCGAGCGCGGCTCGCATCAGCACTTGGTGCTCGGGCGTGTCGCGAAACGTGTTGTCGATGATGTGCGAGGCGTAGCCGTTGGGTTCGGTGCGGTCCCACAGCTGCTGCGCGAGCGCGAGCAACATCTGAACGTCGCGTGGATCGGGGTACGTGGTCTTGAGGAGATCGAAGAACACGTCGAAGTCCACGCTGCGATTGAGCAGCAGATTGTAGGGCATGCCCATCACCCCCAAAACGCCGCGACGCACGTCGGTGGTCAATGCCATGTACGTGCCCCCGAAGATGCCGCCTTGACTGATGCCGTGGTAGTAGGCGCGATTGCCGTCGAGATACTGGCCCCACTCGCTGTCTTCGGACAGCCCGCCCTTCATCATCCGCATCGCCAACAACGAGTTGAGCATGCCCTGGTGCTGCCGGAACACGACGTTGGAGAACTCGTCGAACCGGCCGCCGGAGACCACGGACCCGACGTAGATCTCGTCATCCTCGGCCATACCGACGAAGTCCACACCGAAGATCGCGTAGTTGTACTCGTTGCAGAACGAGCGAAAGTGTCCGCTTTGGATCTGCTCTTTGGCGCCAAGAAGTCCGTGCCCGTACTGCAGCAGCGCCGCGGGTGACGCCTTGGCACTCTCGGGGATCAGAAGCTCGAACGAGAACTTTGCCCACGGTGCGTCCGGGTTCTGCGTGGGCTGGCCGTCGCTGTCAAAAACCAACAGACCACCGGGCCCGGTCGTGGTCAGGTACAGCGGGACTTCCATTTCGCCGTAGATACGCCACGCGATGTCCCCTTCCTCGGGCCAGGGGTTTTCCTCGACGCTCACGATCTCGTAGATCGGCCCGCGCTCCCCGACCAGCCCCAGCGACTGGTCTCGCATGTGGAGCATCCAACCGGCGACGTTGTCCTCGCTCGCCGTCGTAAAATCCCAAGCGAGCTGCAGATCCTCAGTGCGACCCACGCCCGCTTTTTCGAGGGTTGTAAAAATCTCGCTGAACAACGCGCGCCGCGGTCCGACCCCACGGTCGCTACTCGGACCACCGTCACGCAGAGCCGTGAACGCCTCCGAGACCTCGACGTCAGGCATGTAGCGGATCGCCACGATGTAGCGCGTGTTGTTGTCGAGCGACTGCGCGGGTCGAATGATGAACGTGCTGTCGGCCGGGTCCTCGGTCGCAGCATCGAACTCGACCCAATGGGGAACCTTGACGCCCGTCTCGGCATTGAGCAAGACGGTGGGCGAGGTCGCGTCAACCGATCGCGCGATGTCGTCGGAGGTCGCAACGGTACTTGCGTCGAATCCCGCACGCGTCAGGCCCTTGAGTTGCGTGAGGATAGCGCCACCGGTCGAAAATCCGTCGCTGTGATTCCACGGCGTCGCGGACGACTTCTGACCGTAGTAGCTCGCCGGAATCGCGTTGTAGGAAAGAGAGACGCGTCGCCCCGTGACCGATCCGGCGTCGGTTTCCGTGAACGCAGTGTTGGGCCACGGGAACAGGCAGTAGTCCGGCGACAGTGAGTCGCACTGCAGGCGCGAGGGCTGAGCTTCGGGCGGCTGCTCGGCCTCGGTCAGCGGCACACAGCCCGCAGCAGCGGCAGCAGCAACTAGCAACGGCAAGAGAAGGCGTCGGGATGATCGCTTCCGGGATGATCGCTTCATGGTCAAGACTGCTCGATGAAGACCGCGTACCTGCTCGCAGCCGTGGGCGCCTAACGTTAGCTGTGAAAGGGGTAACGATGAAGACGAAAGCGTCTCTCCCCCAGCGTTAATGCCCGCGAGCGACAAGAACGTGGATCCAGACGCGCCGCCACGGGTATCCTGGTGGTGATGGTGCGCTTGAGCGGAGTTGTGTGCGGGATCTGTGTCACGACAATGGCGCTGAGCGCGTGTGGCAAGGACGATGATCGCCCGACCGGACCTGTGGCTGGCTCCGGCATCACCGCCGCGACCGACGGCGTCGACGCAGGCATCGGCGAGGTCGATGACGACGAGGGGGAGGACGACGACGAAAAGTTCGATCTGGGCGAGAGCGCCGACCTTGGCCAAGCGGGCGACTGCGGCGGCCCGGGCATGGCCGGCGAAACCGAGTTCTCCTTCATTTGGATCGCCAACTCTCCCGAGGGCACCGTCTCCAAGATCGAGACCAAGACCGGCATCGAGGTCGGTCGCTACTACACCGGGCTCACCAACGGGGCCGACGACCCATCGCGGACATCGGTCAACCTGGCGGGTGATGTCGCGGTGACCAACCGTGCGGGCAGTATCACCAAGATCGCGGCACGCGAGGTCGACTGCGTCGACTCGAACAACAACGGAACGATCGATACCTCCAGCGGCCCCACGGACATCCGGATGTTTGGCGCGGACGAGTGTGTGCTGTGGCATGTCGCGCTTCCTGGGGGCGGCGGCAGCAACCAGACCGGTCCGCGCCCCACGGCCTGGGACACGGGCGACGACAGTAACCCGTGCGTCACGGCCGATGACCGCGTGTGGGTCGGCTACTTCGACAAGCCCAACAACCAAGGCCACTTCTACCGCCTCGATGGATTCAACGGCGCCATCCTGGACGAGGCGGTCGTGCCCAACTGGGACGTCAGCGGAACTAAGAACTACGGGCCGTACGGGGGTGCAACCGACGCGGACGGGGATTTTTGGGTCACCGGGTTGCAGGGTCCGCTGGTGCGGATTGACTGGGGTCACGCTGGATTCGCAGCAGTGGGAGCTACCGTCGAACACGGCGATCTACGGCATGACCCTGGACGCCGAGGGGCAGCCGTGGATGGCCGGGCTTTCGGGCGAACTCACCTACTTCGACACGGCGACCGAACAGTTCCTGGTCTACCAGCTCGCGGCCAACGCACTGCGGGGGCTTCAAATCGACCGCGATGGGTTTGTGTGGGCGGCCGTCAACGGCGAGTGTGGCGTCGCGAAGTTCGACATCGCCACACGCACCGTGGTCAACGCGTTGATCCCGCTGCCAGGATGCACCACGCCAGTGGGCATCAGTATCGACACCGACGGCTTCGTTTGGGTCCCCGATCAGGGCGCCAACCTGACCTTCAAACTCGACCCCGTCTCGCTCGCCGCGACCACCACCACCGGGCTGGTCGCGCCGTACACGTACTCCGACATGACCGGAGCCGGGCTCGGTTTGGTCGTTCACCCACCCGCGGGTTGAACTGCGGTTCGAGGCGCGGTTACCTGCCGACGCACCCACTTGAGATTGCCCGCTGCTCAACCCGAGTACGGGCAATCCCAAGTTGGGCAGGCCCCAAGTTGGGCACGCGCCCAAGATCCGTTAACTCGTTGTCATTGTTACATTTTCGAATCGGACCCATGTTTGCTTTAGAGGGGGGTGAGGTCGGCGACCGCCGACGGAAATCCACCCGACGCGGCGGGCTGCCCCGCCAATCGACACGGCAAACCCCGAAACGAACACGGACAACGAAATCATGGGCATCGCAATTCCTCTCTTCATTCTTGGCGCTCTCGGAGCAAGCAACCTCATCATCGCGCGCAAGCCGTCGGCCAAAGAACTGCTCGCAAAGGTCGCGCCTTATCAGGGTTGGCTCGGCGCTGGCATGGCGGTCTACGGCATCTACAACATCGTGTTCTGGGTCATCCTGGGCATCGGGTACCTGACCACCAATCCGGTCGGCTACATCGTGGGCTCGGCAGTCTCGGTCATGATGTTTGCGCTGGGCATGTTGTTCGGCGTCGGCACACTCAAGACGTTCGTGAAGCAGCCACAAGCCGTGGCAAAAATGGACCAGGTTGTCACCAAGCTCGCGCCGTACCAAGGGACGCTGGGGATCATCGGCATGATCACCGCGATTGCCTTCATCGCCGTCGGCTTCTTGGGCCTTTAGGCCCGCG
>JAESSZ010000364.1 GCA_016763875.1 Nannocystaceae bacterium | reverse complement strand
TTTTGATAAAGCTAATTTTTTTATTTTTCACTGACTTTTTGCAAAACTAAACCATCTTTTTCTAACTTTCTGAAATTTTAATCTATAAAATGTGGTCTCAACGGACGCTGCGGGGTTGTCTGACGCTTTGGACGCGCTGGAGCGCGCGTCCGAGGCCGAGGGCGTGCTGCCTCAGCGTGCGCGTCTACGCGCTCAAATGGACCCGCGGCCCAATCCAGACCGCGATCCTACGGTCGATCATGACCCCGATCGCAAGCCGGTGAGGTAGGATCTCAGCGCACTCGTCTTCCGCGATGGTCTTCATCGACATCCACCGCCGCGAGATCACGCTCAAGCTGGTCTACTAGGGCCCCGCGCTCAGCGGTAAGACCACCAACCTCCACGAGCTCCACCGACGCATGGTGGGGCACACGGAGGGCGAGTTGGTCAGCCTTGATACGCGGGACGATCGAACGCTCTTTTTCGATCTGCTGCCGCTCACCTTGAACACCAAGGGGGGACTGTCGATCAAACTCAAGTTGTTCACGGTTCCCGGCCAGGTCATCCACAACACGACGCGAAAAATCGTGCTTCAGGGCGCGGATGGTGTCGCGTTCGTCGCCGACTCGCGGGTGAGTGAGACTCGGGCCAACAACGAGAGCTTTGCCAATCTGCGCGCGAACCTCAGTGACAATGGCGTGACGTGGGGCGATGCGGCGATCGTCATCCAGTTCAACAAGCGTGACCTCGGAGGGATCCGCAGTGACGCCGATGTCGCTCGGATCGCCAGCAAAGGGAGCGAGATCGTCTACAAGGCCGTTGCGATCCAAGGGATCGGCGTTGCGGAGACGTTTCTCGGTCTGGCGGCGGCGACGTGGGCGAAGGTGTCCACGCGCTTCGAGTTGCAGCAGCGCTTCCACGTCGGGCCTAACGAGCTGACCGACTATCTCGCGAGCACCTTGGTCGACGTTGGGCCGCCACTGGATCCCGAGGCCTGCGTGTCACAGTCGGGTCTTGCTGCTGAGGGCGCCTCTCGCGATGGCGGGAGCGAGGGGGCCGATGACGGGTGAGCCGCGCGCCGGAGGGTCTTCTTCGCCCCCCGGTCCGACGCTTGGTCCCACCGAGCGCACACCATCGCTGTCGAACCTGGTTCGCGAAGCCGATCTTCGGCGCGTGTTGTCGCCGTTTGTCGCGGGCCGCATCGATGGCGTGGCCGTGTTTGCCGCGGATGGCTCCCCTTTTGTCGTGGCGAGCACGAAGGACGCGCCATTCGCCCGGTGGGAGCAACTACCGGTCGAGGCCCAGCAGGCGGTGCGCAACCGAACGCCTGCGTTTGGAATCGAGGACCACGCCTATGAGGTTCGACCCCTCTACGCGGGGGCCGATCGGGTGGCATATCTCATTGTTGCGCGCGCGGCGGGTGACGCCGACGGACTCGAGGCCGTATTGGCGGAAGCGCTCGGCCACGCGGTCGGGCAGCTGCTCCAGGCCGGGTTTGCGGCCTGGGTCACCTCCGAAATGCACCTGGCGGTCTCGGCGAAGCGGCATTTGGAGATCGCTGAGCACAATGCCGAGTTGCAGCGTGCGGTCGAACATCTCAGGGAGATCGACAAGCTCAAGAGCAATTTCTTGGCGACCGTGTCCCACGAACTGCGTACGCCGCTCACCTCGGTCATCGGGTTTTCCGAGATGCTGCTCGAGGGGATCGCGGGCGATCTCAACGAAGAGCAGCGCGAGTACGTGCAGACGATTTTCTCGCGTGGCGAAGAGCTGCTGCGGTTGATCACTCAGGTCCTGGAGATGTCGCAGCTCGAGGTCGGTGCGGTGCGTCTTGATATGCAGACGCACTCGGCGTCGGTCTTGGCGAACAAGGCAGTGGAAGCCGTGCGGCTAGCAGCCGATGCCGCCGGGATCTCTTTGACAGTCGAGGTGCCAGATCTCCCCGAGATCGTCTGCGATGCCGAGAAGCTGCTTCGCGTTCTGACCAACCTCGTGGGAAACGCGATCAAGTTCTCGAGCCAAGGGGCGACCGTTCGTGTGCTCGCCGAGGCGGCGCCGATTCGTCGACCCTTCGACGAGGAGACCCTGTTTGGCGAGGAAGCTGCCGACGCGGTGCGTTTCTCAGTGATCGACACTGGCCGGGGTATCGCTGCAGACCAGCTTACGCGCGTGTTTGAGGCGTTTTATCAGGCTGACGCGGGTCCGACTCGGGAGCACGGCGGCGCGGGGCTTGGCCTGTCGATCGTCAAGAGTTTGGTGACCGCCCACGGGGGCGATGTGTGGGCCGACAGCGTGCTTGGGGAAGGGACTCGGGTGCATTTTACCGTGCCGTTGTCGCAGGCAGGTCTCGCCGAGACCGAGGACTGAATCCGCAGATCGAAGCGTGGCCGTCAGCGGGTGATCGCCCCGGTGATCGCTTCAGAAATGATCACTTCGTCGCTCATCGCGTTCGAAACGATCGTCGAACGCGAAAAAAGGCGCGATGCCGGGGGCTAGGGATTTGCAAACCGATCCAAGATTCGGCAAGTTGACATTCGAGTTCTGGACTGCGGATGGCGAGCCCACCTAAACCAATCCTCGAAGCGTTGCAGACGCTAGCCGAGCAGTTGCTCGTCGTCGTCTGTTACGAACCGATGGCGGGTACCGTGTCAGGCACGGGCGGCTTGTGTCGTGTGCGAGGTCAGTACCGCGTCATCATCGATCGTCGACTTGGCGCTCGTGAGCGCATCCAGATCCTCGCGACCGCCTTGGGCCGATTCGACCTCACTGAGGTTGAACTGCCGGACATCCTCGGGCCGCTGTTTCCCAAGCCCGAGGCGCTCGCGGGTTAGACGTCGTCAGCTGAGCAAACCGGCCAACGTTGGGTCATCGGCGAGCGCGGCGCTCAGTTCCGCTCGTAACTCGTCCACAACTGCCGGGTCAGCGTCCGGCGGTAAGTGGGCGGCGATGGCCTGCTCGATGAGGGTCGTCCGAGCGCTCTCCGCGTTGATCTCGCCCGCCTGCAACGCTTCGGTGATGGCAGCGGTGCCATCAACGCCGTGCGCACCATCGAGCTCTGCGGCCCCCACGACACCCGAGGTGGCCTCGGCGCCCGACGCTGCCTCGGTGCCAACAACCTCGGTCGAGGCCGCAGCCCCCGCAGGCCCGTCTGCCCCTTGCGGGCCCGAGATCTCGCTCGTAGCCCCTAGTTGCCCCCCTTGGACGCGCTCGACCGAGCCCATTGGGTTGCTTCCGTTTTGCCCTCCAGAATGCGACATCGCGTTGTCTCCGAGCCTACCATCGACCTCGCGACGGCGCCGTTGCACAAAACTCGACCAGTGCGTGACGGAGCCGCGCAACGGTAGAGCGCTCCTGCGCAGGTCGTTCCACAAAGGCGTGCCGACTTGTGGCACATTGGCGCCAGGCAAGGGGTCGATCCGTTGGGGACGCCGCGCGTTCCCAACTCTGTCCATCCCCGGTTTATGGCTATAATGCCGCCAGACGTGCGATGCGCGCGCTGTCCTCGGTACTCGGAAACAAAGCCCCGGTGAATCTACCTCTGCAGTACGGACCCTACCTGCTGCTCGAACGCATCAGCGTCGGCGGCATGGCCGAGGTCTACAAGGCCAAGGAGTATGGCGTTGAGGACTTCGAGCGCATCGTCGCCGTGAAGCGCATCTTGCCGCACGTCGCCGAGGACGAAGAGTTCATCGCGATGTTCAAGGACGAAGCGAAGATCGCCGTCCAGCTCAACCACGGCAACATCGCGCAGATCTACAACCTCGGTAACGAGCAGGACAGCTTTTACATCGCGCTTGAGTACATCAACGGGCGCGACCTTCGAGCAGTCTTCCAGAAATGTCAGCAGGCCGGGCGTCCGATGCCGGTCGCACAAGCCTGCTACATCATCATGAAGATCTGTGAGGGGCTCGATTACGCTCACAACAAGAAGGACAAGTACAACCGCCCGCTCAACATCGTTCATCGCGATGTCTCGCCGCCCAACATCCTGGTGTCGTTCGAAGGCGAGGTGAAACTGATCGACTTTGGCGTGGCCAAAGCGGCAGGACGCGCGTCGCGAACACAGGCTGGGATCCTCAAGGGCAAGTTTGGGTACATGTCGCCCGAGCAGGTTCGCGGCATGCCCTTGGATCGGCGCAGCGATGTCTTCTCGGTCGGCGTAGTGCTGTACGAGATCCTTACGAGCCAGCGTCTGTTTCAGGCGGATACCGACTTCGCGACGCTCGAGAAGGTCCGTGCGGTCGAGGTCCCACGGCCGAGTTCGATCAACCCAGAGATTCCCAAGCCGCTTGAGAACATTCTCTACAAGACGCTGACACGGGAACCTGAGACTCGATACCAATCCGCGATTGAGTTGCACGACGAGTTGCAGGCGTTCTTGTTTGCTCAGGGCCTTTTCTACAGTCGCAAGGACTTGGCGGCCTGGGCACGTGACAACTACGCCCGCGAGATTGAGCTCGAGAAAGAGAAGGCCGCGGCGGACGTTGGTCGTCCGCCGAACGCCGGGCAGCCCAAGCGCCGAACGTTGATGATGCAGCCCGGCACCGGGCGACCACCACCCCCGCCACCGGGCGCAGCCGCCCGGAAAACAGTGGCGCCACCACCTCC
>JAESSZ010000363.1 GCA_016763875.1 Nannocystaceae bacterium | reverse complement strand
GCTCGCCCGCGCCCCGCAGTCAGTGGCAGCCGCTCGGGTGATGGACGACATCGGGGCGGTGGAGGTCACACTCGGTAAACTGGACGAGGCGATCGCACGTCACGCCGCGGCGCGAACGATCCGTCGGCGCGTGTATGGTGACGACCATCCCAACGTCGCGGCGTCTGAACGTGAACTGGGCAGCGCGCTGTCAAAGGCGGGGCGAGACGAGGAGGCACTGGCCCCACTCACGCGCGCCCTGGCCATCAACCGCGCAGCACTCGGTAACAACAACACCCACGTGGCTGTGTGTTTGGACGACCTGGGCCGAATCGAGCGACGCCGCGGCAACCTTGAGGACGCCCTGGCCCTGCACCAAGAGGCGTTGGGGATCTGGCAAGTGCTGCTCGGCGAGCAGCATCCCGACGTCGCGGTTTCCCTGCTGGGCATCGGCTACACCCTAGTGGCGGCAAACAAGCCGGGCGAGGCGGTTGCCGTGCAGCGACGCGCGCTGAGGATGTTCGAGGCTACGGTGGGCGCCCGACACCCCTACGTCATCTACGCCGCCAACGCCTTGGGCATGGCGTTGCTCAGCTCGGGCGATCCAGCGGGCGCGATGGCCCCGCTCAGCCAGGCGCTGGCACTGCGCGGGGAGGTCGAGGTCGACCCGACGCTGTTCGGCGACACGTTGTTCGCCCTCGGAAAAGCACAATGGCGCACCGCGACGACCGACACACAACGTCGGGCTGGCCGAACCCGCTCCAACGCTGCGCGCGAGTTGTTCGCCACGCAACAAGGTCGGTGGACGGAGCAGCTGGCAGAGATCGATGCCTGGCTAACAAATCCGACCTGAACCACGGGGCCGGCCCAGCATTTACCACAGGCTGCTAGCCCAGCGACTGCGACGACACGTGTTCCCACGCCTCTTCATCCAGATCGGGGAACGTGACCCGGCAGTCTCCCGCGCGGGCCAGGCCCCAAACCATCGCCTGGCCGTCAGGCCCCGTTCGCCCCTCGTCGAAGCCGCCTCCTGGTAGCTCAATACGGTAGCGCGCCCCTGCGATCGGCTCGTCGTCCTCACCGAGCAGTTGAATCGCCACGCAGTAGTCGCTGTCGGCCAGTGCCTCGGGTTGCTCCGCCAGACGCATGAGCGTCATCGGGTCCAGTCCGAGGTCTGGATTGATCGTCCGGGCCCGTTCGCGATGCACGATAATTCGCCCCGCCATGACCTTGTCGATCAGCACCTCCAAGAGATGATCGCCGCTGTACACGATCGTGGCGTCGAGGAAGCGCGCAAGACTACGCATCAGCATGGGGTCACCCACGGCCCCTCGTAGGTCGTCCTCGAGTGCGCGTACGCCCGCCCGGTCCAGCGAAGTCCCCGACTCCGTACGCTCGGCACTGCGGAGCAGCAACCGACCAAAACGAAACTCCGCCATCGCCGACTAGTTTTTCACGGCGAGCGCACGATGCCAAGCCACTTCGACGAGCTTGTGGACGCGCTGGCTCGGGGGCCAGCGCAGCTAACGGCCGCGTCGCCGCATGCGCCGTCTCGCTTTGACACCGAACACGACAGCGCGCCCGGGGTGAGCGATAAGCTGATCAACCGACACTGGGCTCGCGCCCCCGCGGGTACCGAGTTCGTCGACGGAGGGGCCTCGGCGCGCTTGGACCGGCTGCGCGTCCAGCTCTCGCGGCTCAAGGGCGCCGATCTGTGCGCCCCACCGCATCGCGGCGCTCGAGGGTGCTGGGACGTGGGTCGGCGGTCGCGAGGGAACAAGCGACAATTTGGTGCCGAGCGCCTGCGCCTCGGGCACCAGCGAGCCATCCGTTGACTCGTGGGGATCTCCGTTCGCCTCGTGCGCGGGCGGCGACACAGACGAGGCTCTGCGGGAACGACGAGGCTTGGACGGGCGTCTCGCCCCATCAACCGCAGGTCGCGTTGAGGTCACCGGGCGCTCGCCACCCGCGATGACCACTGCCCGAGCACCGTAGCCAGCACCGTGCCCAGTTGAGCCCGCGGTAGCGGCGCTATCATGCGCACTCTCGCGACTGCGCGAGACAACCACGTGTGCACTGTCGCTCCTCGTTCCCGCCCGCGTTGGCGAGACGAAGGCGGTCATCTGCGACACTCGCGCCTCCGGGCGAACGTTCGGCCCACGTGCGGTCCCGATCAACAGGCCCGCGCTGGCCCCGAGCGAGAGAACGACCGCGGCCGCCTTCGCCGACCCGCCCAGGACCGCGCCAAGTTTGCCTCCGACACCCAAGGAACCGCTAACCCCGACCCAGATCGAGGAGGAGACGCTGGATGTCGGGCCCTCGCTGGTACGAGCGTCATCGAGGGCGGACGCCAGATCGACGTCGCTGGCGTTTGCCACGGCTTGAAGTCGTGCCCGCGCCAGTCGCAACCGCGAGTAGATCGTGTTCACGCTTTGACCATGCGCCGCCGCAAGTTCCGGACCCGACAGGCCCAGGAGCTCGGCCCCGATGAACACCGTGCGCTGCTCGGGACTGATCTGCGCCAGCAGTGACGAGATCTGGCACAAGACCTCGCCTGTGGGCGGCTGCTGGGCCCGACCACAGAGACTCGTGAACTCGGACAAGGCCACGCGCTTGCGGGAGGATCGATGCTCGGTTCGTCGTACGTGCGCCGCGACATTGCACGTGATGTTGAACAGCCATCCTCGCGCCGATGCCCCCGTTCGCTCGGCCGGACCCAGGCGATGTGCAATGAGAAAGACCTCCTGCACGACATCCTCAGCCTGCGCGCCGTGGGAGCCGTACAGCTGCGCCGCGCGAAACACTGTCGCTACGTTGTCGCGATAGAACCGCCGGAACGCCAGATCGATGTGGTTCATATCGATGCGGCTCATCCTGACAAAGTTCCCACTTTAGGGGTTATCCGTCACTGCGCGCGGTAGAAACTGGTTTTCCAGCGAGGCATGCCTCCGAGCACCCGCAAATGACGGATCGACCCGAAATCGGGAATCATAACGTGTGACAACGCTAATGATGCGCTGCGGCCCCGTATGCCTATGCAGCGCCCTCGTCGCGTGTGGGCCCGGGTGGCCCAATGTGCCAGATCCCGTCGAACACGCCCGGGTCTGTGGCCAACCCAGCCCGGTGCGGATCCTCGAGCACGCGCCGGACCAGCGCATCCCATGGTCGCAGCTTGTCCCCGGGGATCCTCAGCGCATGATTCACCAACTTGAGCGGTTCGACGACGCCGGGGAGGTCGACAGTCCGGCTCAATACGAAGTGTGGGCGACAGGACGTTGCGGCGAATCGCCGGTCTTGTTGAGCGCGGAGCAGTCCATGGTTTTTTTCTATGAAGACCAGTGGCCGAGGACGCCCTTAGCCTGCCGGATTCCTGCAACCGACGACGGTCCACCCGGAGACATCGTGGTGCTGGACGCATACGAGGGTGGCGTACACAACGTGTTGTTCCCGGGCGTGGGATGCTGGCCAGCCCGGACGGACCACGGCGTGGTCACAAGCGTGTCGCAAGGCGACGGAACGGACTCCGTGTTTTTCTATCCGTTCCCCGACGATCCACTGTCAGGTCCCGTGACCCCGCTGCGAATCGTGGACGGTGTCGCCCCCAAGCCGGGTGGGGTCTCCAAGCCGGTCCCCGTGAAGACAACCCCCAACACGGTGTTCGCGTTGCGTAGCGATCATACGCTCGGGCGCTTCGATCTGCCGGACGGGGACCTCTCGACCGAACTCACCAACGTGCGGCACTACGACGTCTCGCAGGACGGTCGGTACATCCTCTGGCAGGACCTCGACTGGCAGGATCTCGCCCCAACCGACGGCGACGAGGACCACCCCACCGGTCGTGTGTCCCTGCGCG
>JAESSZ010000362.1 GCA_016763875.1 Nannocystaceae bacterium | reverse complement strand
GTTGGTCCGCGCTTGGACACACCGATTTTGCCCTCGGTCCGTCGCTGCAGTTCGTGGCGGGGCGTGTGCTGTTGGAAGGTGGTGTCGGGCCGGGCCTGGGCATCTCCACGCTCGTGCGCGCCGTCGGTCCCACGGCTGCGGACGAAGAGGAGACCACGCAGGTCACGGCCATGCTTCGTGGCGGCGGTCAGATTGCGGTCCCGGTCCGCAACAACCAGGGATTTGCCCTGGGTGTGTCGGTTCAGAAGTATTTTTCGGACAAGCTCATCGTTGCCTCCGATGATCTTGGCGAGGCCGCCGTCATGCCCAACGCCAACCCGTTTGACCTGGTGCTCGACGTGACGCTCGCGTACCAAATGTGGTTCTAGCTGATGCCAAAACTTGTGCAGCATCCCACGCGGCGCGCCCCGAGTGGTCCTGTGCTCTGCGTCGTCATGGACGGCGTTGGCATCGGGGCCGCGGACCACGGCGACGCGGTGCATCTCGCCCACACGCCCACCATCGACTGGCTGTCGCAGTTGCCGTCGGCGACACGGCTTGCCGCGCACGGCCGTGCGGTTGGCCTGCCGACCGACGGCGATATGGGCAATAGCGAGGTCGGCCACAACGCTCTGGGCGCAGGTCGGGTCTTTGACCAGGGGGCGAAACTCGTCAACGCGGCGATCAGTAGCGGTCGAATGTTCGCGGGCCCGGTCTGGCGGGACGCGGTGCAGCGGGTCGGGGCCTCCGGGCAGCCGCTGCATTTCATCGGTCTACTTTCCGACGGCGGTGTTCACAGCCACATCGACCAGCTCATCGCGATGCTGCGACGTGCCGCAGAAGATGGGGTGCAGCGGGTTTGCCTGCACGTGCTGACCGACGGGCGCGATGTGCCCTCGAAGTCCGCCCTTGGCTACATCGAGCGCCTGGACGCCGTGCTGACCGAGATCTGCGCCAGTGGCAAGGATTACCGTATTGCCAGTGGAGGCGGTCGCATGGTGGTCACCATGGATCGCTACGAAGCCGACTGGACGATCGTCGAGCGCGGCTGGAAGGCCCACGTGCACGGGATCGGTCGCCAGTTCGCGTCCGCGAGAGAGGCGGTGACCTCGCTGTACACCGATCACCCCGATCTCGACGACCAGACGCTGCCACCTTTCGTCATTGCCTGCGGCGGTACACCCATCGGGCGCATCGAGGATGGCGCGGCGGTGCTGATGTTCAACTACCGCGGCGATCGGGCGCTACAGATCACGCGCGCCTTCGAGGCGGATGCGTTCGACGCTTTCGATCGCGGCCGTCGACCCGACGTGCTGTACGCGGGGATGATGCAGTACGACGGCGATCTTGCACTGCCCGCGCGATTCCTCGTCGAGCCGCCTGCGATCGACGCGACGATGGGAGAGCTGTTGGCTGCCGCGGGAAAGAGACAGTTCGCGATCGCCGAGACGCAAAAATACGGTCACGTGACCTACTTCTGGAACGGCAATCGCAGCGGTGCGTTCGACGATTCCCTTGAGCACTACACCGAGATTCGTTCGGACGTGCTGCCGTTTGAGCGGCGACCTTGGATGAAGGCCGGCGAGGTGACCGACGCCCTCATCGAGGCGCTGAAGTCAGGGACAGCGCCGGACTTCGCCCGGGTGAACTACGCCAATGGCGATATGGTCGGACACACCGGGCATCTCAACGCCACCCGCCTCGCGGTGGAGACGGTCGACCTGTGCCTGGCGCGTCTCATCCCAGTGATCGATGCCGTTGGCGGTGTGCTTGTGGTGACCGCCGACCACGGCAATGCGGACCAGATGTTCGACCGGGCCAAGGACGGCACCGAGAGCGTTCGAACCGCACACAGTCTCAACCCTGTGATGTTGTCGATCTACGACCCTAGGATCGCCACGGGTGGGCCGCCTCTACGCCGGCCAGACCCCCGCCGGCCGTGGACCCTGTCCAACGTGGCGGGCACCTGCCTGGAGCTGATGGGTCTGACCGTGCCTGAGCCATACGCCTCGAGCGTGTTGTCCTCGGACTGAGGTGGCGGGCACCTACGCGGCGTTTGACTGGTTTTTCTCGCCGCTGGGGTGCGTCACCACGGTATCGCGGCCGCTGTTTTTCGCAAGGTACAGCGCCTCGTCCGCGAGACGCAGGAGCGTGGTTCGGCTGCCCGCGTCGGGACGTGGTGTCTCCAACATGCTGACATCGGCGATGCCCATACTGAGCGTGAGCGCGTGACCGGCGTGGGGGTTGGCCCGGCTTAGGGCGCGCTGCAGTCGCGCGGCGGCGGCATGTGCCCCTTCGGCGTCGCAGCCCGACAGCAAGATCGCGATCTCGTCGCCTCCGATGCGTGCCGCGACATCGCTCGGACGCGTCACGGAGCGGATCGCATCCGCTACGGCTATCAGTGCCTGGTCGCCGCCGTGGTGCCCGAGTTCGTCGTTGATCCGTTTGAAGTTGTCGATATCGCACAGCATCAGCGCGACGTGTTCGCCGGCCCGCGCGGCACGAGAAAGACTTTGGTCCATCAACTCGTCAAAGGCGCGACGGTTCCATAGACCGGTGAGAGCGTCGGTTCGTGCCTGAGCGCTCAAGATCTCAACCGCGTGCTCGCGTCGCACGAGTGCGGCGACAACCCCCAGGAGTTCGCCGACTTCCGCGGCAACCGCTTCGTTCTCGGGGTCAGCGAGCGCGACCGTGAGCGAGGGGCCCTGCTCCGACATCGCGATGGTGAGGAGATCGGCGCCGCTGGTCCAGGGGCTATCGAGTTCTGCCCAACGAATCGTGGGCAGCAGGCCGAGTGCGCGCGCGCACCGTTGGGCCATGTCTGCGGCGCCTCTGGCGTCCACAATGAAGGCCAACGCTCGGGCGATACCGCGGCCGCCCCCGCCAGCGGACAGCGGTGCGTGGGCACGTGGAGGTGGCGCGGTCGGAGGGACGAGGCGTTTGGGCGCGGATGCGGACATTGTTGCCCCCAACACGTAATCAACCGATTGGGCCCGGGCCAGTCCAATAGTCAGTTAGGCCCGTCCTGGGCCGGCCCATTGTCGGGCGTTGTGGCGCGAGCCGCGAAGCTAGGCCCGGGGCGCGCCCTTGCTTGCCGCCGCAACCCAGGGCGTGTGCTGCTCAACACGTCGACGCTGAGGACACGGGGGACGAGCTGAGCCCAGGCGAATTTCGAGGGCGTCGCGAGGCCCGAGTCTTTCGAATAAACGCGACACAGGATGAGCGGCGTTGTCGGGGAGCTGCTGGGGTAGGGGGGATGCCCCCGGGTCGGGGGGTCAAAGCCGGAACGCTCGGCCGTGTTCCCACTGTTTTGTGGTGCCCCATGCGTCGGCGGGTGAAAGCGTGTGCGAAGTTGCGCGTAGATATTTCGACGAACATGAATCGCCCGACGCTTGACCTTACTTTATTCGCTCTTATTGCCACTGCCGGATGTTCGGACCCTGCGGTCTCCGTCGACGGCGACGGGGGCTCAACCTCGAGTGCGGACTCCGGACCTGGACCGTCCGCCGGCGGGGATGCCCAGGACACGACCGGGGGACCGACGACGGTGCCATCCAACGACTCGAGTGGCACGACCGAGTCCGGGGAGACGCTGTCGGCCGAGTGCGGCAATGGGGTCGTCGAACTGGACGAGGCTTGCGACGACGGCAATCGCACCAATGCCGACGGCTGCAACACCGACTGCTCCGTTTCTGGATCTGTGTCGTGGACGTGGGAGCCCGACGAAGGGAGCGTGGCACACGTCACGGTCGCAGACGACGACACGGTCTACGTCGCGGTGCTTGAGACTACCAAGACCACGATGAATCTGTTTCAGCTTTCAGGCGAGGGCGAGCTGTTGGAGCAGTGGTCCGTCATCGGCCCACGGTCCCCTATTGCGGGAGGGACCGTCGCGCTGGAGGGCGGGGACCTGACAGTGCTCGACGGGCAGCCGATCTACGCTGCGGACGCGGTCGTGCGGGACGAGGACGGCATTTACAACCAGGTCATCGGCCTCATCGTCGCCCCAGGGCCCTCGGGTTGGGAGACGGCGGAGAACGATAGGTTTTCGATCCGACTTGTAGCAACGACGACGGGCGAACTCGTTGGTTGCGACGGTGCCACCATGTTCAAGTACAGCGCAACTGGAGAGGAGATCTGGCGCGTCGAAGCCGTGGGGTGTCGCGCAGTGGTCGCAACACCGACCGGAGGACTGGTCACGATGGGCGGTGATGCGGTCTCGGCATTCGATGCGAGCGGAGCGTTGTCGTGGACGGTCTCCCAGCCGGCTGGCAACGCGCTCAATGGCTTCCGCGCGCTCACAGACGCCCCCGATGGGGCCGTGCTCGTCATGCAGCAGGAGATCGTCGACCCCATACGACTGACTTCGATCGGCCGGTTTTGGCATATCGACTCCAGTGGCGTTGTGCTGACCACGGAAGACTGGGAGTTTCCCGTGTTCACGATGGCCACCGATCCCGACGGAAACATCTTCTTGCCGGGTTCCACTCGGGGCATGAAGGCCGGAACCGCGAAACTCAACCCCGAGTTTGAACGCCTTTGGACAATAGCCATCGACTCTGGACTGATGGCGATGGATGCCGACTCGACGGGTGCCCTGTTCGTGGCGAATCCGACTGGGATCGTGAAGCTCGCGCCCTGAACTCCAGTCCGTGCCGTGGGGCGATCACAATCGAAGCGTAGTTGACCGTGTTGCTACCGGTTGCTGACCGTCCAACCCAGTGCGTGCGTACGCCCGGTTCGGTGGAAACCGGCGTACCCAGGTGTCGCCGCGTGGCGTCGGCCGGCATGCCACGGGAGCAATAGACGAGACGCGGGCTTCATCGGGAGGACGTCGGCTGGAGGCCGAGACCATATCCTACTAGAAACACGGGACAAACAGGCCGAACGTCGCCATCCCTAACGGTTCGTTTCGAACGCAAGCAATGGGAGCCTGACGCCCGCGGCTGTCCCCGGGACGCGCTTGTCCATGTCAGCGGTTCAAACGAGAGGCGGGTCGTCCGTGCGGCGCCTGGTATGCTCGAACAGCCCAGCAACGCTATGGACTCACTGAGCGCAGCCTCCCTTCTGTCGTCGCTGCTCGCCGCTGGCGCCACCAGTCTCGTTGTTCTTGGTGGCGTTCCGCTCGCGGTCTTGCTGGTCGCGTGGTTGCTCAAGCGCGCCGGACTCACGCGCGCGTCACAGTTCGTCGCCAATGCGGGCGTCGCTTTTGGTCTCGCCGCGGTGATCGTTCTCGTCACGAGCCTGATCGTGGGCAAGGCCAGCGTGTGGAACGATGTGGGCATCCCGTGGCTGCTGGTCCCGTTCTATCTGGTGGTGGCAGGGTTTATTGTGGAGCACTGGGTGCACCCGGACACGCAGGAGGGGATCCGCGGTCCGATCCGTCGCGCCGTGCTCACGGTGATCGTGCTGTCGGTGCTGTTTTGGGTGATGTCCCGGACGAAGATCTGGGTCGTGGTCCTCACCAACTTCGTGGGGCTGTTGCTGTTCCTCGCCGTGATCGTCGGGATTTTGTACTTCATGGCGCGCAAAATCGTGTAGCTGCGGGCGGGCGCCACCCCGCTTAGCGCGCCCGACATTCGCCAAGAGTTCGACGTTGCGTACGCGTACGGCGAGAACAGATCGAGGGGACGCTGGCCGAGCAGGAAGACCTACACCGTTCCG
>JAESSZ010000361.1 GCA_016763875.1 Nannocystaceae bacterium | reverse complement strand
GCCGCTGCCCGCACCGCCGCCAAGTGGCCCTACGCCACCGCCGACGGACGCACCGCCAGCGGACGCACCACCAGTGGAAGCGCCGCCAACGGAAGCGCCCCCAGCGGAAGTACCGCCAACGGACGCACCGCCAGCGGAAGCGCCTCCAACGGAAGCGCCGCCAACGGAAGCGCCGCCAGCGGAAGCGCCTTCGTCCCCTCAACGGGCATGACATCGATGTCGCGATCGTCCGAGATCGGCCGCGATGCGGGACAACATCGACAATTGTGTCATCCTTTATTGGAGAATACCTGGGCACAGCCTGCGTCAAAGTTCGACACAGGGGTGACGATTGTCGCTGCAACCGAGAGGGAGCCGTTGCGTCACTTTCTACTGAAGCTCCAGGGGTACTGCTCGTTTCCCCACTGAGCAGGTTGGCAGGTCATGGTTCACGGTCGAAACGATAGGGCTCTTGCGAGCCGCGGCGCTTACGCGGCAGGGACGCTCGCCCTCCTCCTGGGACTGGGTTGCACCCTCCAAGAGTCCGAATCTTCGGATCGCGACGATGATCCCATCGAGAGTCCATCGGCCGACCAGCGCGCGGAGGCTGAACCATCCCCGCCCACCGCTGGCGCCCAGATGGCGTTGCAGCGCCAACCCGAGCCGTCTGGCCAAGCGACGGATCCCGTTGCTGAGCAGGCCGAGCGCCGTGTACGTGCGGTCGACCCCAGCGAGCTTGAGCCGTTGCCCTCAGATCCGGCGCCGTCCCTCGACGCGGAGGACGCGGACGGGCAGGACGTCCAGCCGATCGCATATCGCATCGCTCGGCAGTCCTTGACCGTGCGCGACCAACCGAACCCGCGCGCCGCACTGCGCGGTCGCATTCCCATGACCGAGGCCTTCGAGGTGTTCGCGTTTGTCGACGGGCAAGGCGAAGACCGGGGCTGTGGTGGTCTTGGCTGGGCCGAGATCGGTGGCGGCTACGTGTGCCTGGAACGCAGTCGCAAGGCCGCGGGCAAACGCCCCCGCATACTTCCACGTCTCCGCGATCGTGGGCTCACGCCGTACTACTACGCCAAGGTTCGACGTGGTCGCGTGGCGCAACAGTGGGCCTCCATCGCTGCGTATCGCGCAGGCGAGGCGCCCGTCCGCACGCTAGAGGGCGACCACAACTACGCGTTCACTGGGCGCAAGATCAAGAAGGGCGAGATCTTCCTCCTCGACGCACGCCGCCGGGTGGTGCCCGAACGCCAGATGTCGCGGTTCTTCCCGAGTACCTTCCAAGGTGTCGATCTTGAGGCGGAACCACTGCCCGAAGGCGTCACCATGGCGTGGACCATCGCATGGCCCGAGACCGATCTCCGCAGCTCGGCTGCCAAGGACGCACCGCTGGCGGCGAGTATCGGCTACCACGAGCGATTGCTGCTGGACCCCGAGCGCGCGGGGAACTGGTTTCGCGTTGCGGATGGCTCGGGCTACGTGCACCGCAGCAACGTTCGGCTGTGGCATGCACCCGAAGCGTTGGGGACCGCGGCGGCGGGGGAAACCTGGCTCGATGTCGACCTTGAGCAGCAGACGCTCACGGTCATGCGCGGCAAAACTCCGGTGTTCGCGACTCTTGTCTCCTCGGGCTTCAAGTCCCCCACGCCACGCGGCGTGTTTCGCATCCGGCTCAAGCAAGCCAGCGGGACGATGAGCAGCAGCCCTGGCGCCAGGGATACGTACGCGGTCGAAGAAGTCCCGCACGTCCAGTACTTCTTCAACAGCTTCGCATTGCATTCGGCGTACTGGCACAACCGCTTTGGCCACAAGATGAGCCACGGGTGTGTGAACCTCTCGCCCAAGGACGCGCGCACGGTCTACTCAGTGACGGGCCCGCACCCGCGTGGCGGCTGGCTCGATGCCTACGAGTCCGAGACGGACCTCGGCACCGCAGTGCGGATCCACTTCGGGGATGAGGTTGTCCGAGACCGCCGCGGCGACGTCGAGCCCGTTCGCGGCTGACCTCCTCCTCGGAGGAGCGGTAGGACGGGGCCCTCGCTCGCCGGTTGTCGGGTCACGTTTCGCCGACGGGGGTGATGCGGTATTGGTGCGGCCATGCTCCTCGGACGCCGGTCCACGCTCGCCCTCGCTCTGGTTCTCGCCGCCTGTGCGCCTCGCGGCAAGGTAGCCCCGCCTGACGATCTCGGGGGTCCCCCGCCGACCGACGGCGAGACTGCGAGCAACGGTGAGGCCAGCGCCCCCGCCGACGACTTTCAGATCCAGGCCGACCAGTTTGCCGACCTGCGAGTGCTCCGCTACCAGATCCCGGGCTGGGAGACGCTGCTGCCCAAGCAGAAGGAGCTTGTGTACTACCTGTATCAGGCTGCGCTGTCGGGTCGCGACATTATCTGGGACCAGAACAACCGTCACAATCTGACGGTGCGCCGCACCCTTGAGGCGATCGTTCGCAGCTACGACGGTGCGCGTGAGGGTAAAGACTGGGATGCCTTCATGACCTACGCCAAGCGCGTGTGGTTTTCCAACGGCATCCACCACCACTACTCCAACAAGAAGATCGTGCCGGAGTTCTCCGAGGCGTACTTCGCCACGCTGGTCACCAGCAGCGATGCTGGCCAGCTGCCGCTGCAGACCGGACAGAATGCCGAGGCATTGCTCACCGAGCTATCACCCGTGCTCTTTGACCCCAAACTCGACGCCAAGAGAGTCGTTTTGGACCCCAAGGTCGACATGATCGCGGCGTCGGCCACGAACTTCTACTCGGGCGTCACCCAGCGCGAGGCCGAGAAGTTCTACCGCGGCAAGATCAAGAAGGGCGAGGCACGGGCCGTGTCGCACGGGCTCAACTCGCAGCTGGCCAAGGTCAACGGCAAAGTCGTTGAGCGCGTATGGAAGGTTGGCGGCATGTACGGTCCCGCGATCGCAGAGATCGTAGTTTGGTTGCGACGGGCCCAGAATGTCGCCGAGAATCCCGCGCAGGCGCTCGTCATCGAGAAGCTGATCGAGTTCTACGAGACGGGCAGTCTCCGGGTGTTCGATGCGTACTCGGTAGCATGGGTCAACGACACCGAATCGCGCGTCGACTTTGTCAACGGGTTCATCGAAGTCTACGGCGATCCGCTGGGGTACCGCGGGGCATTCGAGTCCGTCGTCTCGATCCGCGACATGGAGGCCAGCAAGCGCATGTCGGCGATCAGCAAGGAAGCGCAGTGGTTCGAGGACAACTCGCCGATTCCCGCTGACACCAAAAAGGCCAACGTCAAAGGCATCACCGCCAAGGTCATCACCGTGGTCGTCGAGTCAGGCGATGCGTCCCCCTCCACGCCCATCGGCATCAACCTGCCCAATGCCAACTGGATTCGGGCCGAGCACGGCAGCAAGTCCGTCAACCTCGGCAACATCGTGCATGCGTACGATGAGTCGAATAAACAGAGCGGCGCGCTCGAGGAGTTCGCCTTTGACGAGACCGAGGTCAAGCGTCAGCGCGCCTACGGAGCCCTGGCCGACACGTTACACACGGACCTGCACGAAGTGATCGGGCACGCGTCGGGTGCGATCAAGCCCGGCGTTGGCACCCCGAAAGAGACGCTCAAGAGCTACTCCTCAACCCTAGAGGAGGGCAGGGCCGACCTCGTTGCGCTGTACTACCTCATGGATCCCAAGCTCATCGAGATCGGCGTGATCCCGAGCCTTGAGGTCGGCAAGGCGGCCTACGACGACTACATTCGTGGCGGCATGATGGTGCAGCTGTCGCGCCTCGAAGTCGGTGACGACATCGAAGAGGCGCACATGCGCAACCGGCAGATGGTGGCCCAATGGGTGTTCGAGCGCGGCAAGGCCGACAATGTCGTGGAGAAAGTGCGCCGCGATAACAAGACGTACTTCGTGGTGCGCGACTACGACAAACTCCGCACCCTGTTCGGTCAACTGCTCGCCGAGGTTCAACGGATCAAGTCCGAGGGGACTACAAGGCCGGCGCGGCGTTGGTCGAGACCTACGGCGTCAAAGTCGATCACGAGCTGCACAAAGAAGTGCTGGCGCGCTACGCCGCTCTCAAAATTGCGCCTTACTCCGGCTTCATCAATCCACGACTCGTGGCCGTGGAGCGTGATGGACAGATCGTCGATGTGAAGGTCGAGTACCCCGACAACTTCGTGGCGCAGATGTTGGAGTACGGGGCGGACTACGCCTTCCTTCCCGCGCGGAACTAGCTCAGAACCAGCGCGAGACGCTGATGACAAGCGCGGTGCTGAACCGTCGTCCAAACGGACGATGGGCGGCCTGTTTGACGACAGCGATCTCACCCATGGCAAGTCCAGCGGCGTCGGGCAGCGCGCCTGGGTGGCGTGCGAACTCCCAGCGATGATCGAGGGTCACGCTGCCGTCGAGCGACACCTCGGGGGAGATGAAGGCATGCGCGCCCGTGCCCACGCCGATCGACGGATGGATCAGCGAGAGCGTACGGCCGGCCTGGCGCTCGAGCGGGCTGCTGCCGTCTGTCGTAACCAGCGAGCCACCGAGTCCGCCCCGGACCATCAGGTACGGACGGACCCTGGCGTTGCGCGCCATCATGACTTCGAGATACGGCATCGCAGAGAGTCCGACGGAGCGCGCGGACTTCTCGGCTTTCCAGGGCGTTCGCTGCATACCGCGAGTGATCTCGTACTCGAAGCGAACGCCTGCGACCCACGCGTCTGCAAACCCGTGACCTATGCCGAGGCCGAGACCGAGGCGGCGGTAGCCCAGAAACGCTGGGTCGTCGCGCGGCCCAACGGTGGTCGTACCCGTGTGCGGCCACGGGGTGCTGCGCAGCCAGTTGGCCAGGTCCACGCCGAAGTGCAGTCGGAACCGGTCCAGGTCCGAGCGCCGCGGTTCCGGCACGAAGGCCACATCGAGCCCGGACTGGCGCGGATCGACGCCGAGCTTGCGCTGCGACGTCGCGGCAGACGCACAGACCGGTACGCCCAAGCACACCACTGTGATCGCCGCAGCCGCGCGCGCGCACCAACCCATCCAAACCAAGCGTGACAGGGCGGAGCCGCACTGGGAAGCCGCGCAGCTGGCGCTGCGTGCCCCTGGGGACGGTTTTTGCCGTTGGCGCGGCGCAATTCGTCGGCGCTCGGTTTCGCGAGTCACTGGCCTCACCCCCGCCCGGGCCCTTGCCGCGACGCCCCACGCAGCCCGATCGTGGACGGTCCGACCGGGTGCCGCGCATGCCACCTTTGCCGTCGGGCCCCAGATCCGCTACAGCAGGGTCTGTCCAGCCTAGGACTGCCGGTTCATGCGCGCCAAACCACACCTTTTTTCGCGGCGTCCGTTTTGGGCCCATCGTTTCGGGGTCGCGCCCGTGCTCCCCATGTCGCGCGAGGAAATGGACGCACTGGGCTGGGACAGTTGCGACATCATCGTCGTCACGGGTGATGCCTACATCGACCACCCGAGCTTCGGTATGGGGCTCATTGGCCGGCTTTTGGAGGCACACGGTTTCCGAGTCGGGATGATCTCCCAGCCTGACTGGGAGGACCCCGAGGCGTTCCAAGTCCTGGGCCGACCGAATCTGTTCTTCGGCGTCACGGCCGGCAACATGGATTCGATGGTGAATCGCTACACCTCGGACCGAAAGATCCGACGGGATGATGCGTACTCCCCCGACGGCGAAGGTGGCAAACGACCCGATCGATCGGTGGTTGTGTACGCCCAACGATGCCGCGAGGCCTACGGCGATGTGCCGATTGTGGTGGGTGGCATCGAAGCGAGTCTGCGTCGCATCGCGCACTACGACTACTGGTCCGACAAGGTGCGGCGGTCGGTGCTTTTTGATTCGCGCGCCGACTTGTTGCTGTACGGCAACGCCGAGCGCGCGCTCGTCGAAGTCGCCCATCGCTTGGGCAAGGGCGAGGCCATCGAGTCCATTCGCGATCTGCGAGGCACGGCGTTCGTCTCGTCGGGGCTACCGCCGGGCTTTGTGGAGATCGACTCGCAAGAGGTCGACACGCCCGGTCCAATCGTGGCGCATCCCGACCCTTACGCGATGGACTCCGGCTCCTCGTCTTCCACGGGCAGCGCGAAACCGTGTGAGGGCGGCAGCGAGGGTGATAGTGGGGCCACGAGCGATGGGCCCGGCCGTGGCTTGGTCACGTTGCGTCGCCGCGATGCGCTCAAGCACCCTCCCGAGCGTACGGCGCTGCGACTGCCGTCATACGCGGCGGTCGCGGCCGACCGGGTGCTGTACGCGCACGCGTCCCGCATTCTTCACCTTGAGGCCAACCCCGGCAATGCCCGGTGTTTGGTGCAGAAACATGGGCGGCGTGATCTCTGGATCAATCCGCCGCCGGTGCCGCTGACGACCCCGGAGATGGACAGGATCTACGAGCTTCCGTACTCGCGGGTCCCGCATCCTGCGTACGGCGGGGCCAAGATCCCCGCGTACGAGATGATCCGATTCTCGGTCACCATCACGCGAGGCTGTTTTGGCGGATGTTCGTTCTGCTCGATCACCGAGCACGAGGGCCGAATCATTCAGAACCGGAGCGAGGACTCGATCCTCGAAGAGATCGCGCACATCCGCGACAAGACTCCGGGCTTCACGGGGATCATCAGCGACCTGGGTGGGCCGACCGCGAACATGTATCGCTTGGCGTGCAAGAGTCGCGAGATCGAAAAGGCATGCCGGAAACCGTCGTGCGTGTATCCGGGAGTCTGCGACAACCTCAATACCGACCATACGCCGCTCATCTCGCTGTACCGCAAGGCGCGCGCCATCGATGGGGTGAAGAAGGTGCTCATCGCATCTGGGCTGCGTTACGACCTGGCGGTCCGCTCCCCCGAGTACGTCGAAGAGTTGGTCACGCACCACGTCGGTGGCTACCTGAAGATCGCGCCCGAGCACGTGGCCAAAGGCCCGCTGTCGCACATGATGAAGCCGGGCATCGGCACCTACGATCGCTTCAAGGAACTGTTCGACCGGTTCACGAAAAAGGCGGGCAAGGAGCAGTACCTCATCCCGTACTTCATCGCGGCGCACCCGGGCACGACCGACGAGGACATGCTCGAGCTGGCGCTATGGCTCAAGTCCAATGGCTACCGTGCGGACCAGGTGCAGGCGTTTCTGCCGTCACCGATGGCGTCCGCCACGGCGATGTATCACTCGGGTTACTCGCCTTTGACTCGTGTGCGCGCTGACGCGCCGCAAGTTCCCATTCCCAAGGGACTGCATGTTCGCCGTCTGCACAAGGCGTTCCTGCGCTGGCACGACGCCAACAACTGGCCCGTGTTGCGTACCGCATTGCGTCGCATGGGTCGCGAGGAGTTGATCGGAAGCGGCAAGCGCCATCTGATCCCGCATTGGCAGCCCGCGGGCACGGGCGACCAACCGGAGGGACGACGTCGCGGTGGGCAAGTGCGGACCCAGCACACGGGGTTACCGCCGGACTCGCAGGGGCAGCGACCCCGTTCCCGCCATCGTCGTCGGAGCGCGGGAAGTAACGGATGAGTCCAGGCCCGCGGCACGCGTACTTTCGCGGGACCGTGAGGCCGATTGAAGAGTGTCGTCTCTCGATCCTTGACCGAGGGCTGCTGTTCGGGGAGTCGATCTACGAAGTGCTACCGGTCGTCGCCGGGCGCGTTCTCTTTGTCGAGCAGCACGGCGACCGCATGCGAACGGGGGCGGCGGCGCTGTCGTTGGCGCATGCGGTCCCTAGCGACGCTGCGCTGTCGAGTCTCGGCCTGGGCCTGTTGGCGGCGGAATCGCTCGACGAAGGTACGTTGTACTTACAGGTCACCGGTGGCGCCGGACCTCGGGCGATGGTCCCCGCTCTGGGCCCGTCGGCCGCAGAGTTCTTCGCGTTCGTGCAGCCGCTAACATTGCCGCGCCATGCGGTGACCGCGACGGTGGCGACGGCACGTGATCCTCGATGGGTGCGGTGTGAGCTGAAAACCACCATGTTACTGCCCGCCGTACTCGCGCGGAGGTCTGCGGGCCCCGTGGACGAGGTGGTGTTCTTTGACGACGACGGCCTGCTGACCGAGGGCGGGTCGAGTTGCGTATTCATCGTCGAGGATGGGCGAGTGGTCATGCCGCCGCTGAGTCCTCGCATCCTGCCCAGCGTCACGCGGGGGTTGCTGGGCATGGAGGCCGCCGAGGTGTCCATCACCGTAGAGACCTCCCCCGTGTCGCGCGTCCGATTGTTGGCGGCCGACGAGGTCGGGTTGGCGTCGACGACCAAGCTCGTCATGCCCGTGGCCACGCTCGACGGGCAAACCGTGGCATCGTCACGCGATGGCATGTGCACCCGGCTCGCGGCGTTGCTCCGTGCGCGCTACGGGCTCGAAGACTGACTGGGCGGAGGCCAGGCCCCGCACCAGTTCACGGCTTGTCGTCGCGTTCGTCCGGGGCGTGCGTGGGATCGTGCGCCTCGACGTCGATGACCTCGCCACCGTCTCCGGTTTCTGGCCCGCGCGCGGCCATGCCAGCGACGAACATGGCCGGGTTGACGGCACTGAGTTGGAAGCGCCGTTCAAGCGCCCCGCGGATCTGTTTGGCGATGACCCGTCGTGCGCCTGGGATCAGCAACGTCAGACCCACGGCGTCGGTCACCACCCCGGGCGTGATCAGGAGAACGCCACCAACGAGGACCAGGACGCTGGCGATGATCCCGTCCTTGGGGAGCTCTCCTTTGGACGAGGCGTCCTGCCAAGATCGCAGCACGCGGAAGCCCTCGCGCTTGGCCAGGGCTGCTCCCGCGAGACCTGTTGCTGCGACCAGCGCCAGCGTGGGTAGCGGCCCCAGCCAGCCGCCGATCGAGATCAGGAGCCACAGTTCCAGGACCGGGATGATCGTGAACAGCAGGAAGAGACGTCCGAGCACGTTGAGGACAGCGTAGCCGACGCGCGCGTCGGGCTGACGGTCCGCGCAAACAACGCCGGTCGATCGAGGGACCTAGAAAAAATGTCGCTTGGGGGGTTGTGCCGCCCCTGAGCCGGATTATAGTTGACCGGTCGGACAAGAATAATGCGCAAACCGCGAACATCGGCGCCTCGGCGCCCCGAGCACACGACAAGGCAAGGCAGCGATGGGTCGTTGTAGCGATGCTCGAGATCGGCTGCTCGCGACCATGGCCGCGTTGCTGCACGAGCGCGGCTACACCGCGCTCAGCGTGTCCGATATTTGCGCCTCTGCGGGCCTCAAGAAGGGCAGTTTCTACCACTTCTTCGAGAGCAAACAGGCGCTGGCGCTGGCCGCCCTCGAGAGTTACGCCGAGCACAACCGGGCGCACCTGCGGGAGATGCTCTCGGCATCGGGCAGCGTGCACAACAAACTCGAAGGCATGTTCAAGGCCATGTACGAGGGCTACCGAAGCCAGTGCGAAGGCGACGGCCAGGCGCTCGGGTGTCCGATCGGCAACCTCGCGGGGGAGATGGCGGGGCGTAACGCGGAGATCACCGCGAAGCTCGAGTCGATCTTCGGCGAGTGGCGCGAAGGGTTGCGGCAGTTGCTCACCCAAGGCGTCGAGTCCGGTGAACTGGACGTGACCGACCCTGCGGCGGCCGCCGAATCGCTGGTGGCTTTTCTTGAGGGCGCGGCATTACTTGCTCGCACGATGTCGGATCCGGAGATCATTCGTCGTACAGGTGAACGAGCGCTGTCGCTGCTTGGTCCGCCAATCCCTGCCGCCTCGGCCTAACGCGCCGCTGGCATCCCCACCGCACGTATCGTTTTCCGCTTCTCTCTCGTTTTCCCGCTTTACCGACCAGTCAACTAGTTCCTCCCAGTACCCGAGTCAAGGTCAGCATGTCCGCATTGAGCACCCAGTCCAGCAACGGTAGCGATCTTCATCAAGCGATGGAGCGTTACGTGGACGGAGACCAGACGGCCTTCGTACAGCTGCATCGCACTCTCGAGCCCAAAGTCCGCGGGCGGTTGTCTCGCATGGTGCGAGATCGCGCGACAGTCGACGATCTTGTGCAACTCACTTTTCTGCGGGGCCACGCGGCACGCGAGCGATTTGCGTCGCTGCCCGATCGCGCGGACCGAGCCGTTGAAGGTTGGTACTTCGCTATCGCCCGCAACGTCGCGCTCGATCATCTCCGGCACAACTACCGACGCGACCGTCGACACGACACGCTCGTGGCCAAGGGCGATACGTCGGGGATAGGGATCCCCGAGGCGATGGCGACCGCGGAGGAAGCGGAGATCGCCCGCGAATCGCGGGAGCTAGTTTCGCGTCGCATCCGGGACGCAGTCGACCAGTTGCCTCCGTCGCAACGCGAGGTTGTGCAGTTGCACAAGTTGCGGGGCATGAGCATGGCGGACATCGCCGCGCGGCTGGGCGTTCGTCCCGGAGCTCTGCGGGTCCGGGCGCACCGAGCGTACAAGTCGCTCACCGGTCTGCTGGAGCCGGCGACGCTAAGCGCGACCTGAGCGCGGCGACGCCGATTACATCCGGATGGTGTCGGGCTGTGCGCTCGGGATCACGATCAACGTGTCGCCGCTGTGCACGGCGAGTGTGCGGTCGGGGTTCACCTCGTGGCCGCCGTCGCGCTGCACCCCAATGAGGAGCATGCCGTTCTCGTTGAGTTTGTCCGCGATCTCTCCGAACGGCTTTGTCCCGCCGCCACACTCGAACGGGATCGAGTCGATCTGTTGGGGGGTGCGGTTGGATGCAAGGTCCTCGATGAGGTCCTGAATCTGCTCGCCCTGACTCGCCTGAGCCAGCAGCATGGTCGACAGTTCTCCGACGCAGATCACGGCATCAGCGCCAGCCTTGCGCATCAGGCCGCGGTGTTGCGGAGAAACGCACTCGGCCACGATGTTGGCCTTGCTCCCCGTTGCTCGCAGCCCGACGACGACGCCAAGATTGTACGAGTCGCTGTTCTCGTCGCGATCGTCTTGTGCAAAGACGATACAGAAGGCGGCCGACTTCACACACGCGCGGCTGAGCGCATCGTCGTTGATAGGTGAGCCCTTGACGAACTTGACGCCCAACATCGCCAGCGATTCGGGGATCTCCTCGACGGCGCCGGTCAGCATCACGATATGATTGCCCGCCTTGCGTTTGTCGGCGTGAAGCTCGTGGACCATGTCCGCGACTTTCATGGCGCCTGGGTAGTTGACGAGGACGGCGTGACCGTTGAGATCGAGTTGGTTCATCCCGCGTATCTCCCGATGTTTGGCTTCGACGAGGTAGTTGGCGACGACGGAAATTGTGTACGCGATGACGCCCCCACCGGCGATCATCGCGGGAAACGCCACGAAGAAGCGCCCCATCGGAGACTCCGGATACAGATCGCCGTAGCCAACCGTGGTCATCGTCACGATGGCCCACCACAACCCGTCCATGAGCGTGAGCTCTGGTTTGTTGGGCGACTCGGTGAGGTAGAAGCCGACCGTCCCGAACAGGACGAAGAGCACCACCAACAGGATCAGCTTGATCCATTGATGCGTCCGGAGCACCAGCTGTGCGCCGCGCATTGCGCGCAAGAACTGTTGAAACAAGATCATTTCCTCGGACGAGGCGCACAGTACCGTGGCTCAGCCTTCGGGCAAGATGAACGCGCGCATTACCCAGTCGCCGCCGACGCCGAGGCCCGCGGACTGCGTCCATTCGCCGTCGGTCGTGCGGATCCAGTTGCGATCGGGGTAGTCGACTTGGCCGTTGGTGTCGGCCGCGATTGCTGGATAGCCGGCGTGCGATACCAAGCAGCCGACAATGGCGAAGTTGCCTTCGTCGAACACGGGCGAGTCAATCCCGGCCGGGCCCAGCAGGACGAAGTCGATGTCCTTGTTCACGCCCGTCAACTCCACCACGGCCGACACGAGCTCGGTCTCCGGTCGGTTGTTGGCGTCGACAGACCACAGACCGATGTTGAAGTCCCCCGTACCGTCGTCGGTGCCGCCGATCAGGAGTCGGATTGCGTCGACGGTAAAGGGGTAGTGCTCGGTCTCCGGAACAAACGTTGAGGCCCAGCATTCGTCTTGCGCAAAACCGCCCATGTAGGCCGCGGCGACGCCCTCGAACCAGGCATCGTTGATGAGCTCCGCCACCATCGGTGTGCCCTGCGTCGTG
>JAESSZ010000360.1 GCA_016763875.1 Nannocystaceae bacterium | reverse complement strand
TCGCTGGCCTGGCCCCCCACGGGCACAAGGCTGACCTGAGCCGTGAACCCGGGCTCGCCCGTCGTCTCGTCGGACTGGTCAACCATCGTCAACATGGCAACGTCCGTGCCGCTAGACCCTCGTAAGAACAGGACAGGGTTGCCAAACATCGCGTTGCCCTCTCGAAGCATGGTCGCGGCCGGAACAAAACCAACCGCGTCGCGGAACGTCACACTCACCTGGTCCGCTGCGGAATCAAGCGCATCGACCACCACAACTTCTCCTTCGGCCAGAAAAACGATCAACTCGCGGAGCCGACCGCCGACGTCGACGGCCGACGAATCGCTCCCCGCAACGTTGTTTGTGAAGTGCACCGACCGAAGCTGGCCCCCAAAACCGTTGAGCGTCAGACTGCGTACCTCGTGGCTAACAAGGTCGACGATCGCGACCTGGTTGGCGTTTCGCAGGCCCCCGCCGCGCGTTGCGGCATCGAAGTAGAGCACCGCGAGTCGGCCGTCCGCCGAGAGTTCGATGGCAGTAAACGGCGCGAGCACGTCGATAGCCACGATCTCGCCTTCGCCGTCCGCGGGAACGATCATCGGCTGCTCCTCGACATCCTCAAGCTTGTCCGAGGCGGGACCGAACAACATGAGCAAGGCCCCACCGTCTACGGTGGGCAGGCATTTGAGCAGTCGCGTCGTTTCGTCCCCGAGCGGAACGCGACGAAGTTCAAGCTCGCGCTCCCCGGGGATAGCGACGATTAGCTCGTCGTGCGTCTCGTCGTACCAGGTCACTCCGGCCCGTGTACCGGCTGGAGCCGACACCTCGAGCGCGGCAGCAAACGGATGCTCGTCCTGACACGACGAGGTGGCCAGTGAGGCAAGGGTGGCCAGCGAGGCAAGGGTTGTGGGTGTCATGCGTCCCATCGCCTCAATCCTTCACCGCGTCGTTGAGACGAAAACCCGTGACCGTCTCGATACTCCCGCCCGAATCGATAAACGTGACACGCCCGGTTGGATGTTCCTGCGAGATGAATATCTTCTCCGTTGCATCCACAAACCCTGCGCCCTCGGGAGGGGATCCCAGGCCGAGCCCCTCGACGATGAACGTTCGGAGGTCGACCAGATCAACCCGCTGAAGTTCCATCATGTCGTCGCGCAGTAGTACGACGGCTCGGTCACCGCTCGGGGTAAAGAGAATCGGTCCGGGTTCGGCGGCAACAACCTGCAGTTTCTTGACCGGAAAGTCCTTCGAGAGGTCGATGAGCGTGTACGAGTACGGCGCGAGAGGGACGGCGTCGTCGAACTCGTGCAGCAACATCGCCGTGCTGCCATCTGGGGCAACGCCGACTGCCGTCACCGGCCGATCGACAAAAAGCGTGACTTGGTCGTCCCAGCCCGCGTCCGTGCGTCGCGCAATCGTGACGCGAAGCCGAGGGTCATCGTAAGGCGGCTCGGTATCGGCACCAGTATCGGACTCGCTGCCCGACGTGTCCGTACCAGAGCCACCCGTGCCTAAGCCACTCGTGCCTGAGCCACCCGTGCCTGAGCCACTCGTGCCTGAGCCACCCGTGCTCGAACCCCCCGGGACCGGACCGGCCTGCGGGTCACCGCGAGGATCTGAGGGAGCCCCACCGAGCAACGGATTGTTCGTCGTGTACAAAACCATAGTGCCCCCGTCCGGTGACAGTTTCGCCAACCCGACGTACTCGACGCCAACTGCATGCTCTTGCAGCATCGGGGTTCCCGACAGCGGGAGGGTCAGCTCGACAAAGTGGCTCCCAGCGATTGACGGCAACATTGCGATCGCAAACGAGCCATCGGCCGCGATGTCGAGATCCGTCGCCACCCCGCCCAACTCCAACGTGAACTGCTCTGTGCTCGCCAAGTCAGTCACGAAGAGCTCGCTCTCGCCCTCAACCCGCGCGAGCGCCACGCCCTCGTTCGCGGCCACCTGGATCTCAAGCGTATCGGGGTTGATTCCAGGGTCCGAGACGACGGGTACCAGGTCCGGCTTGCCGATCATGGCAAGGTCGTCGATCGGCAGGACGTTGACCCCATCATCGGTGATCACATAGGCGATGGCCGCGTCCGACGTAAAAACTATTTCGCGAGGGTGGACCCCGACTGTCATTTCGTAAGTCACTGCGGTCCGGGCTTCGATGACCGTGATCTCCTGGTCGCTGCCCGGCCCTAGCTCTTCGGGGCCATCGACGTCGTGGTAGACGAACGCGAACTCGCCATCTGGTGTGACCGCGATGTTATTCGCCCCTGCGCTCGTAGGAACAACCTCGACGGTGGTCCCAGTCTCCGTTGTGGTGAGCAACGCCACGTCGTCGCTTCCTTGATCGAGCACGGCGATGTGCCCCTGCTCGGCAAGAGGCGCGACCACAGTTGGACCGCGACCAACCCCGACGACATCGATCGCGAGCGTCTGGGAGTCGATCACCGCAACGGAGTTCGTCGCTTCACTGGCGCTATACACCCAGCGACCGCTGGCCCGGGGGACACGAAAGTCCGCCTCCTCTTCGGTTTCGGGCGGCGGCTCACCACTATCGGCATCATCGCCGCCTCCGTCCTCTTCGCCGAGTTCGTCCCCGGCACCAACGCTGACGCCAGCGTCCCCAGCCTCCCCCTCGTCGCGAGCAGGATCCGTGCCCTTCCCCATGCAACCGAAGGCCACCACGACCCCCAGCACGCCTGCCAACCTCCACAATCTATCGATCTCCATAATCTACCTCCACACAACCTCAACAACCGCAAGCCGTGGTGACCATCCGCTAGTGCCCACACGCGCCGAAACGATCACGCGACGCGGACATCCATTGAGATATCGAAGCGACGCTGATCGGCTCAAGAAAGTTCGGGGCGCGGGCGTGCATGCCGCAGCTGTCCCCCGGGCTCTCCTGCCAATCCAGAGCGCGGGAAGACGCGCGACACTTTACGCGCCCCGCCGATCGTGTAGCATTCGGGCGTGGCGACGTCCGAGGCCCTGACAGATGGCGTCCGGGTTCGTGTCGAATCACGGTACGTCCCGGAACACTCCGACCCCGAACGAGGGGGGTGGTTGTTCGCGTACACCGTGAGCATCGCCAACGAGGGCACGGACACCGTGCAGCTTCTTAGCCGACGCTGGGTCATCACCGACGCCAACGGCGAGGTCGAAGAGGTCGAAGGACCGGGGGTTGTCGGCGCCCAACCGGTGCTGCGCCCGGGAGAATCGTTCGAGTACACCTCCGCGTGCCCGCTTCGCACCGCATTCGGCACCATGCACGGGACCTACGTCATGGTGACGGACGGTGGCGATAAGTTCGACGCCGAGATCGCTGCTTTTTCGCTGAGCACGCCCTACGCGGTCAATTGATGCACGACATCATCGTCGTCAGCGACCTGCACATCGGCCGCGGCAAGAATCGCAACACCGGCCGCTACTTCGAGCTGGAGACGTTCTTCTACGACGAGGACTTCCATCGGTTCTGCGAGTATCTGTGCAAGCAGTCGCATGCGCGCGACGTGCCGTTCAAACTGGTGTTCAACGGCGACACCTTCGACTTTCTCCGACTCGACCCGGTCCCGGAGGCCGTCGGCGGAAAAAAGAGCGCGTTCTCGCCGGTCATGACCCCGCAGCGGGCCGCGATGGAAGTCGAGAGCATCCTCGTGGGCCACCCTCTGTTCCTCGAAGGGGTGGTCTCCGTGTTGGCCTCGGGCAACGAGGTGTTGATGATGCCGGGCAACCACGACATCGAGGTGCAGTGGGGACCGGTCCAAGCGGCAATGCGCGAGGCGATTCGTGAACACTCGCTGTTCGCAGGCGACGAGGAGCGCGCCGAACGAGCGCTCTCGCGACTCGAGTTCCGTCCGTGGTTCTACTACGAAGAGGGCCGGATCTGGATCGAACACGGCTGCCAGTACGACCCCGAAAACGCCTTCCGATACCCGCTGCGCGAAGGCCTGGTCGAAGCTGGCGACGCCCTACACGAGGCCGAGCTCGACAACCCGTTGGGCAACTTTTTCCAGCGCTACCTGTACAACGCTTTCGGGCACATCACGTTCATCGTCCCGAGCACGCGGGCCAACACTCGGTATCTCAAGTGGCTGCTGTTCAACCAGCCTCAGCTACTGTTGCGCATCGTCAAGTCGCACTGGCGCTTCTGGTGGCAGATCGTTCGACGCGTGACCCAGTACCCGTCGCGTCAACGCAATCGGCTGGCAGCGGCCCACGAAAAACGCCTCCACGAACTCGCGGAGGAGTCGGCACTCGGCGATACGCTGCTTGAGATCGACGCGATGAAAGAGACGCGCGCCGACATCTCGGCCGCGATCAACGGATTTGGACGGGCGGCGATCAAGGGTGCGTTGAGCCTCCTGCTGGTTGGGGTGCTGGTCTTGGGCCTGTGGTTTGCGGCCATCCACGGGCTCAACCAGATCCAAATGGGTCTCCTAGGCAAAGCCGCGGTCTTCCTCGCATTTGGGTTTCTGTTCTTGTTCTCCGCGTTTGGCTCGGTGCTGTACCTGCTGCTGCGTAGCAACGCGACGCTTCCTCCCCAGCCAATGCGGCGCGCAGCGTCAAAACTGGCACGCATGGTCGATGTGCCGATCGTGACGTTTGGGCACTCGCACGACGAGGTGCTGTGGCGCCAGGACCTCGCCGACGAGCGTCCTTCCTGGTACTACAACACGGGCACCTGGATCGCAGTGTTCACCCACGACGTCCTGCTGCCGCGTGAGCGCGTCCAGTTCACGTTCCTGCGTGTGCGAGATAAATCAGCGGAGCTACTGCACTGGAGTCCCGGCCGCGGCGAACCCTTGCCAGTGATCCTGCTGGACGAAGAGCCGCGCTCTGGCGCGCCCATTCAAGCGGCGGGAACGATGACGGGAAGCATGATCGGCAAGATCGGTTTTGCCGGGGCACCCGAGGGCGCCGCCGATCCCTGATCCGCCCGTCGGTACAAAAAAGCCGGTGTCCATCGTTGAGACGAACACCGGCGAGATTGGGCCGGACGATGGTCAGTCGCCGGCAGAGGTTGTGCGCACGCCGATCACAGGAGCAGTCGCGGTCGGAAGGTAACGGTCGGTATCGGTCGAGGCGAAAGCGTGCGCGCCGTCGACTCTTTCACTGCGATCGTTGGGGGTCAAGAACTTGACCAGATTCGGACATGCGCTCTCACGGCAGCGCCGAACCAGTACGCTGGCTCACAACGTCGCTGGTCCGGAGTCCTGAGACGCCTCTGACGAGGCCAAACCCTCCGCCGCCTCGACAGCCGCCGCCTCGACAGCCGCCGCCTCGACAGCCGC
>JAESSZ010000359.1 GCA_016763875.1 Nannocystaceae bacterium | reverse complement strand
TCGCGAAGGCCGAGCCGGTCGCGGACGCTGCGCCCGAGCCGACGCCAGAATCCACGCCCGAGTCGACGCCAGAACCGACTCCAGAATCGACGCCAGGTGGAACCGAGACACCCGAGTCCGGTGACGCGAAGCCAACTCCCGGCGACGAGAACGCCGCTGACCTCGCAGCGCCCGAGCGAACCTACGAAGGACCGACGGCCGTTGGCAGCGACGGTCCCGCACCCGCAGCCGATGCGCCCACAGCAGATGCGCCCACAGCCGATGCGCCCACGCCCGATGCGCCCACGACCGAAACGTCCGCGCCCGCGCACGAAGTCACGACCATTCGGGTCGAGAGCGGGCCCCCCACCCGCGTCTACCCGCGTGTCCTGCAGACCATCGTCGAGTTCCGCGACGACGAGCGCGCCAAGTTCGGCAAGAAGGTAAAATTCTATCCCGGCATTCAGATCCGCAACCAGATCGGTGCCGTGTCGCCATACACGCTGGACCGATTCGGCGAACGGTACGAAGAGGGCGCGTTCTCGACGGGCCGGATCCGCTGGAACCCGGAACTGCGCATCGGCAAGAAGCTCAAGCTCGTCGGAATGCTCGACCTGGCCAATGGGCGCTGGGCTCCGGTCGGTTCGGATGACCCGATCATCGACGAGATCGTCGATCGCGGCCTGCCACCGGGGCGCACCGATCTGCGCATCGTCGACCCCCGCGAACTCTACTTGGAGTACCGCTTCGCGTTCGGGCTGCTGCGGGTCGGCCAGCAGGCATTCACGTGGGGTCAGGGGATCCTCGCCAACAACGGCAACAACGTCGGCCGGTTCGGCGATCTGCGCTTCGGTAGCGACGGCAACGGCGACATCTACGAGCGCGTCCTGTTCGCGACTCGGCCGTTCATCTACCGGGCGGGCGCTATCAAGCACCTCGTCATCGCGTTTGGCGGCGACCTCGTCTACCGCGACGAACGGGTCGACTTGCGGGACAAAGACCTGGCCGGCCAAGCGCTTCTGGTCGTGCGTTGGCAGCCCGAGAAGGAGCCCTGGAACTACATCGGTGGCTACGCCGTGTATCGCAACCAGCACACGTCCGACGACGGCGACGTCTATCCCGACGACGACGATCTCGAAGTGGGCGCGTTCGACATCGCGGGCCAGGGCGTCAAATGGCTGCGCAACGACCTGCAACTGATCGGGGCGTTCGAAGCGGCGTTCATCACCGGGCGCACCACGGTTGCACGCGACGGAAACGGAGCCCACAAGATTGCCCAGGGAGGGTTCGCGATGCGCGGCTACCTTGGGTACGACCCGAGGTGGCTCGTCGGCTTCGACACCGGATACGCCAGCGGCGACCCCGACCCGACCGACCGTTTCATCAACAACTTCACGATGGACGCCGGCCATACCGTAGGCCTGGTGCTGTTCAACCAGGTGAATGCCTGGCGAAGTGCCCGCACGGAGATCCTCGCGACAGACGGCGAGCTCACCGGTGTCCCACTCAACGGCACCCAGTTCATCCCCACGCAGGGCGGGGTTTCAAACGCGCTGTACATCCACCCCAAGGCACGCTTCGCGCTATGGGAAAAACTCGAGATTTGGGGCGGCCCATTGCTGGCCGCGGCCCCGGTTCCTATCATTGACCCGTACACCACACGCCTGGCCGGCGGTGTGGCGACCAACTCGGTCAACGGTGATGGGGGCAAGCGCTTCTACGGCACGGAGCTCGACCTCGGTATTCGCGGCCGATTCGACCTCAAGAACTTCTGGCTGCAAGCAGGCTTGCAGGGCGGGTTGCTCTTGCCAGGCGCGGGGCTGGCGAACTCGCTCGGCGACACGGGCGGCCCGATCGGCGCGATCTGGTCGCGGCTTGAACTGCGCTACTAACCCCGGCTGCGACCGCTGCGAGCGCGACTAAGTCGCTGCCGCGAACTCGGGTGTCGCCAGCGCGCGGGGGCGGGTAGCCTCTCGCGGGCATGGTTGAACCCGAGGACTACTTCGAGAGTGATGACGGTATCGCTCGCGTCGCTCGATTTGGTCCCGTGTTCGCCGGGATCTTCAAGAAGGGCCTGACGGCCAAAGCGCTGGACGGCGTCCGAAAGTGGCAGGGCCCGGTGATGCCGGACACCAAGATCTTCTCGTTTTCGCTGTCGTTCGCGGCCGATCGACTCGCCCCCGATACGCGCACAGCCGCAGACCGGCTACTCGGAGAGTTCCGCGACCAAACCGCGGGGTCGGCCACCGTCCTACGAACATTCGGGTTCGAGGGCTCGGCGGCGCGGGCCATGCTGGCCACGATCTACCTGCTGACGCGGGCGGCGTACCCCCGCAAGGTATTCTCGACCCTGGCCGAGGCCGAGGCTTGGCTGACCACGCTGCATCCGGACACCGCTCCGATCAACGCCGCTGCCCGCTGGCTCACCGAGCGCGACATCGGACAAGCCGAAGCGCTGCGCTAGCACGCCGCTACCAGACTTCTTCGTAGTCCGACCCGGGATCGATCTTGAAGTCGAGGTCGACCACCACCGGCGGCCCATCGTAGGCGGGGAAGGCCGCTGCCGCCGTTGCAGCTCGCACACATTCGCGCAGCGCCGTGTTGTTACGGAGGCCCGAAGGCAACTGCGCGTTCACGCCCAGCGGGCGATTCCCCTTCGGGTTCAGCAGCACTTCGACCTTGGCGTTCCCCTTCTTGGCGCCTTGGACTTGCTTGGCGCACTGGTTCAACGCGTCGTTTTGCGCTTTGAATGCAGCCTCGATCGTGTACTCGTCCGGTCGCTCGCCGCCAGTGTCCTCGAGCACGACATCCGCATTGGGGTCGAATGTGGGAACCGTCGTCGTGGCCGCTGCCGCCGTCCCCGGCGTCAGTCCACACATCGCGGCAAAGAACGCGGTCAGCACCGCCTGCGTCTTGCGATCGAAGGCGACTCCCCAGGCTCCCTTACCGCCGCGCCAGCGGAGCTCGGCGCGAGCTTTCAGCGGCTGCGCACTACCCGGCAGTTCGAGCTGCATCTCGACGTGCTCACCCACCGTGAGACAGGCTGTCTCGTCGAAATACACCTTGGCCCCACCCACGCTAAAGTCCTCGCTACGACCACTGACGGTGCCGTGTTCGTTGCGAGCGCGGACCTCAAGGCACAGGGCGTGGCGAGCGTGGACGCGGCGATTGATCGAAGTGTCGAGGCGTTTCATGGGACTCACGGGGGGTGCTTTCGTTTACGCGTCCAACAAAAAGTAAGCGCCACTACCTCTAGGCGGCGACAGTAATCCGTTCAGGATACGTGCGTCAAGGGCCTGGTTTCACAAATCGCAGCAACAAGGAGGGGGCGTTACTGCCCCCCCTGCACCCGGTCTCAACCCCGGGGTCCGATCAGATGATGTAGGTCAGTTTGTCGCTCAGCGCGAGGATGCGCTGCGTATCGCGAAGCGCCAACCGGTCGGCCCGCATGGACTCGCTGATCCCCACCAAGGTCTTGCCGGTGTGGAAGTCGACGACCTTCGGAATGAACCGCAGATAAAACGGCCAGACATCCACGACGTTCGAGATGCGGTGCTTGATGTTGAAGTTGCGACTCTCACCGCTGGGCATCAGCGAGCGAACCTGCAGCTCCCTGGAGTACGGCACCCGCTGCCCCTGGATTCCCAACTGACAGCCCGCGCGAAAGTCGACGCGCTCCTGATTGAACTTGCGAAAGGGCGGGTGCGAACCGTCGCTGCCCAACTGCTCGACGTGACTACCGTCGCCCGGGACATTAACAATCACGGGATCAGGTCTCGCCCCAGGGGAACCAGGACTGGACACCCCCGTGACATCGAAGAAAAGCACCTTGTCGCGCGGCAGGGCATTGCCCCGAGCCGCGGTAGCCACCCGGCCCCAGCTCCACTCGCGAATCTGCTTGTACAGCAGGTCCTCCCCCCACTGATGATCGTGGTAACCGCTCGTCGCGACCGCCTGCGCGTTAGCGCGACAAAGAACATCGAAGCCCTTGCGACGTCGAGCACGCTTGACCAAGACGTACTCGATGGTGAGCTTCGGATTTGGCATCACGCACGCCCAGTGATGCTTACGTCCGCCTTGCGAAAGCAGTTCAGCGTCCACTGGCTGAAACCCAGGCGTGTTCTGCTCGAACTTCACCCGCATGTCGAGCGTGAGCAGCCGATTGGCCTGACCGGGTCGATACAGGATGCCCGTTTGGTCGACGTGCAGGGTGTAGCTGCCGTCGGGGTTCTCCGAGAACGAGCAGTCGCCGAACTGAAGGTCGACCCTGGCGTCACCCGGACGAGACACCGACACCCGCGTCGGGACCGCCCAGTTCTGGAAACGCGAGATCAAGAGCGCGACATTCTTATTGCGGCGAACATCGACAACGTAGCTGGCGATGCCTGCGTAGTGCGCCGGGTTGTCACCGTAGAGCGAGAAAAAGTCGCGCCCGCCAGTGCGGTATCGCTGATGCGCCAGTAGGCGGCGGGGGTCCAGACCGTGGGGGAAGTGGAAGCTCGTGATCACGCGCCACGGCCGACCGTCTTCGTCCTCGAAGTCGACCTCGAAATACCACCACTCGTAGACTTGGCGGTTCGATGAGAGCACCAACGGCGCTTGCGCGTGGCGCAGCGCAGGGTCGAGCGCGTCAATGGTGCGGGTAGCCATACCCCGGATCATCCCGCGTTGTCGGGCTCGGAGCCAGCCGCGATAACACGTTGCTTAGGGCCAGCGGAGCTCGCTGTCGTCGGTCAGCGATGCATGTAGGCGCTGCCCGTCGTCCCCGGTCCATCGCACTTTGAGACGGTCGGGGAGTCCCTCGATCACCATGTCCGCCCAACCACGGTTACCCCGTAGCCGAAGTTCGACTGCGTCACCGTTGGCCAGCACCCGCCCTTCGAGCACGTACTCGGTTTGATCTCCGGATGTTCTGCGCTCCAAGCTCGTCATCATCTTGATCCCATCGACCCGACCGAGGGTGTGCACTTGAAGTTGCCGATCACGACGTACTCCCGCGCGCAAGTCACCGTGACCGGGCCGATCGACGTCTTGAACTCGTACCTGCGGGCCATGAAGTCCGCCATGAGCGCGCGCGGTTGCTCGCTGCCCAGGACGCAGTCTTGTGCAACATCACAGACCACGCCGCGCGCGCGCCCTTCGGTCTCCGCGATGCCGCTACGGGTCTGCCAGCCCTGGTATGTGAAGACCAGGCACACCGCGAGGAGTATCCAGCCGACGTAGCCCTTCATGCTAGCCAGGATCGCACCCAAGCCATGAAATTGCTACGGTCCGCGCATGAGTGAGACCGCGCAGTTCTCCGAGCTCGTCGTCCCGGTCGACTTTGCCGAAGTACCCGAGGACGAGAGCGAGGTCCGTGGCTTCATCGCCGATGCGGGTACCCACCGTGTCGCTTTCTCACCCGCCACGGTCCGCGCGGTTGAAATGGCAGCGGGCATCGCT
>JAESSZ010000358.1 GCA_016763875.1 Nannocystaceae bacterium | reverse complement strand
GGGGCCGATGGCGGCACCAGCGGAGCCTCGGGGGCCGACGGCGCTGATGGGGCGGACGGTGCGGACGACGGCGCTCCAGCGGACCCGGTGCCACCCGAGACCTCCGAGATGATCGGCGAGAACCGCATGCGGCGACTCACCGCGGTCGAATACGCGGCCACGGTCCGCGACCTGCTCGGGGTCGACGTCGACGCGGCTTTGCTACTTCCCGAGGATTTTCGACTACCGTTCGACAACGACTCCAAGGAGCAAAACCCTTCCGCCGCACTGATTGAAGGGGCCGAACTGCTCGCCGCGGACATCGCCGCTCTCGCCCTTGCCACGCCCGCGGATCGTTCGGCGACCGTGGGATGTGAACCGGCCTCCCCCACCGACGAAGCGTGTTTTCGACAGTTTATCGAGACGTTCGGGCGCCGGGCGCTCAGGCATCCGCTCACGAGCGAAGAGATCGATCGTTTCGCCACGTTCATCGCGGAGGGCGCCGAGACCGGTGATTTCTACCGCGCGGTCGATGTGGCCCTGCGCGCGTTTCTGCAGCATCCGCGGTCCCTGTATCGCATCGAGATCGGGGCCGAGGTCCCCAACGAAGCAGGCGTGTACCAACTGTCCCAGCACGAAGTTGCCACCCGGCTGTCCTACCTGATCTGGGGCAGCACGCCGGGGAACGCGCTGCTCGATCTGGCCGACGCTTCCGAACTCGACTCGCCCGAGATGATCACCGCCGCGGCGGAAGATCTGCTGCTCGACGAGCGCGCTAAAGCGAGAATCGGGCGTTTTCACGCCATGTGGCTCGCTTACGAGCAACTGCCGCACGCTCCCTCGTTGTCGGACGCAATGCACGCAGAGACGCAAGCGCTCATCGACCGCGTCATCTTCGAGGAGAGCGGCTCTTGGCAGGATCTCCTGAGAGCGTCCGACACGTTTATCGACGGCACGCTCGCTGAGCACTACGGACTGCCCGCCCCCGCCGGAAACACGTGGGTCGACTACGGCGACACCGGACGGCGCGGCCTGCTGTCGCACGGCACGTTTCTGTCGGCGATGGGCAAGGTCGATGACTCCAGCCCGACCAAGCGAGGGATCTTGGTTCGGACGCGCCTGATGTGTCAGGACATCGCCCCACCCCCACCCGAGGTCGACGTCGACAATACCGAGGTCCCCGAAGGCCTGTGCAAGGACGACTTCTATCGCAACTTCCACGCAACGGGCGCGTGCGCGGGTTGCCACGACCAGATGGACCCAATCGGGTTGGGTCTAGAGAACTACGACCATACCGGTGCATTTCGCACGGTGGAAAACGACAACCCCGAGTGCGTTATCCCAGGCACCGGCGACGTGGACGGGCAACCGTTCTCGGGACCCAGCGAGCTCGCAGACCTGCTCATCGCGTCCGGCCAGCTCAATCGTTGCGTGGCGCGGCAGCTGTATCGTTTCGCTTCCGGGCATAGCGAGTTGACGACCTACGACGAGCGCTTCGTCAGCTATCTGGTCGAAGACATCGAGGCCGACGGAGAGATCAACTTCGGGGAGACGGTGCTCCGTTTCGTCAGTGCCGACGCCTTTGGCTACCGACGCGAGACCAGCGAAGAACAAGGAGGCAACTGAGATGGCCACGCGATTCACTCTTCCCCGCCGTACATTCATCCGCGGCGCCGCCGGGTTTGCGATGGCGCTACCCGCTCTCGAAGCCATGACCGTCAGCGCAGCCACAGGTAGTACGTGTCGCTACTTCCTGGGCTTTGCGGGTTCATCCACCGGATTCCCGGGGATCGACTACGACCTGGTGCGCCCCGACACCATTGGCAGCGGGTACGACATCAAACGCGGCCTGCAGCCATTGGCCGACTTGGACGTCGCCGACTCGGTCACGGTCATCACCGGCATGGAGATCCCGTGGGGCGACTCGGGCAGCGTGCCGCCAGGTGGTCGTGTCCGCAACTGGCACGCAAAATCTGTCGCCCCGTTGATCAGCGGAGTGCGCGGCGCCGACAACGGCGACGAGGCCGCGCGCGGGGCAACATCGGACCAGATCGCGGCCGACATTCTGGGCACGGACACCAGCCATGCCGCGCTCACCTACCGAGTGCAAGCGGCGTACTACCGCGGCAGCAACGGCGATGGTGGCGCCCGGGGTCGCATCTCCTACCGTGACGACGGCGGGACGATCATCCCCGTCGATCCCATCGTCAGCCCGCGGCTGGCGTACGAGTCGTTGTTCACCGGGTTCGTACCCGAAGACGATCCTGCAGCCGCAGCCGCAGCGCTCGCGGTCCTACGTCGCCGTCGCAGCGCGGTGGATCTGGTCCTCGAAGATGCGCAAGCCCTGCTCCCCAAACTGGGCGCGGTGGACCGGCAACGCATGGAACAACATTTCGACGAACTGCGCGTACTCGAGGAACGCCTCGCGCAGGTTCAACCGCCCACCGAGGGCGCCTGCGAGCAGCTCCCAGATCCAGGGCAGGACGCAGCGATCGGCGGTGCAATCGAAAATGGCGACACGGACGGCTACGCGGGCGGCGGCGCATACTCCGACGAGGAACTGCGGGCGACGATCCTCACCGATCTTATCGCGATGGCTTTCACCTGCGATCTGAGTCGCGTTGGCACGATCATGTACACGATGTCGCAGTGTTTTCTGAACGTGCACCCACTCTTCGGTGCGGCGAGCGATCTTCACGAGCTGGGCCACTTCGGCGTGGGCGGCGGGCAGGTCGGGCTCGAAGCGGTGAGCGACGGCGTCGCGTGGCACGTCAAACATTTCGCGCGCCTCGTTCAGAAACTTCGCGATACGCCGGATATCGGCGGCGCAAGCTTGCTCGACTCCTCCGCGTTGGTCCTGGTCTTCGAAGGTGGTTGGGGTTTCGACCCCGAATCTGGCGACGCCCTCAACGTGCACTCGAGCGAAAACATGCCCGCCCTGATCGCGGGCCACGCAGGCGGCCTCAACCCCAACGGTGGGGTCCACCTCCCACACGACGGCGGCCACCCGACGCAGGTGATCAATACGGCGCTGCGGGCGGTCGGCGTCGATCACGAAATGGGCGAAGTCTCCGGTGTCCTGGACGCACTGCTGAGCTGAGGTGGTAGCCTCGCAGTGATGGGTCGTTTCGTCGCTGCCGTGGGCATCGCTGCACTGGTCTGCGCGGTCGGCTGTCCGTCCCTGGGTGGCTATTTTTGTGCAGACGACAGTGACTGCAATCGCGGAGGCCAGGGCGGCGTGTGCCTGGCCGACCACGCATGCGGCTACCCAGACGCGAGCGGCGACTGCGACAGCGGGTTGGTGCGCTCTCCCAACGCGGACCGACTTCCCGGTGCGTGTGTGCCCGTCGGCGATGTCGCGGGAGGATCCACCGGAGAGCAATCCGTGGGCACCGCGGGACGAGACGACATCTCGGGGACGGGTGTTATCAGCGGCTCGGGCGGGGGCGAGACCACCGCGGGGCCTGCAGGCTGTGGCACCCGGGTCTCCGTCGAACTCGATGTGGCTC
>JAESSZ010000357.1 GCA_016763875.1 Nannocystaceae bacterium | reverse complement strand
TGCCGCGGGGCCCCGCGGCAGCATCTGGCGCTTCAGTCCGTAGGGTTGCGCGTAGGGTTGCGCGGACTCTTCCGCAGCGCGCGCGCGAGCGCCGTCTCCAACTCCAGCACCTTGGGTGCGCTCGGTCCTGACGTCGTCTTGGCTATCGCTAGCGCGCGTCGGAACATCGTAACCGCGGCATCGGTCTTCCCCGCAGCCTCGAGGCACCCTGCGTTGAGTGCAGCCGCGGTACCAACGGTCGGGTGGCTGGGCCCGTACGTCGCCTCAAGATCTGCAAGGGCACGTCCCGATTCCTCGACAGCCTGGCTGTACTCACCACGCCGCTGAAGAACTTTCGCCTTGCTCATGCGCGCCGTTGCGACCCGAGGATCTTCGGACCCGTACTTAGTCTCCAACGCGAGCAGGGCGCGCTCATACAGCACCTGTGCTTCGTCGAGTCGCCCGTGTTGAAGTGCAAAGTCGCCCTCCACCAGATCTGCAGCGACCACTGCCGGGTGCTCAGCCGGTAGGATCGCGCGGACACGCGCAAGTAGCACCAGCGCCTCATCGCCGCGGCCCGCATCCAGTAGATCCGTGGCGGTGGCGTACGCCGCGACCGCCACCTGCGGGTGCATTGGGCCTTGCTTCCGCTCTCGGAGTCGCAAGCACGCTTGGTGCGCCTTGAGGGCGAGCGCCACACGCCCTTGGAGCTGTCTGGCATTCCCGAGGTTTTGGTAGGCGGTAGCGAGCTGCAACTCGTCTGGCCCAAACCGCTCACCCAGGACGTCAATCGCACGCGTCGCGTACTCAACCGCAGCTTTCAGATCACCCCGCGATTGAGCGACCGGACAGAGGTCAATGAGCACGGTCGCAATCTCTCGAGCGTCGTCGATGGACTCGAACAGCGCCAACGCAGTGAGGAGGTGCTGCTCGCCGCGGTCCGCGTCCCCCTGCGCGTGTGCGAGCTGACCGAGGCGTTGTTCCAGCTGACCGCGCAGGAATGGTTGTTCCAATGCGGTTGCCTCTGCCTGGCTCTGCGCCACCCGGGCCCACCGCTGGGCTTGTTCAAGATCGTGCGCTCGCAGGCCAAGCCAGATCAGGCCGATCGTGGCGAAGATGGCCTGTTCATCGTCGCGAGCGATCCGAAGCACTTCGTAGGCACGTTCTAGATCGCCCCGTGCAAGCTCTAAGTCGCCCTTGGCGATGTGGAATTTCGCCCGGGAACGCAGCGCCAGCCCGAGCGTCGGTGCGTGTCCGCTCATTTCCGCGGCCGCGAGCGCCTCGCTGGCTGCCTCCTCCGCGAGTTCGAAACTCGGGATCATCGTCAACGCATCGGCCCGGTGCGTCAGCCGCAACGCAGTCAGAGCCGCAACGCGGGCCCGCGCCTGCGGAGGAAGCGCAAGATGTCCCAAGTCGCGGCGCTCGGTCTCGACGCAAGCTTGTGCGTTTGGCAAGCCACCGACGATACGACCGGAAGCCGCCACCGTCTCACCCGTCGCATCTGAGAGCACGCCAACCACCCCTTCAAGTGCTGCGAGATGCGAGTTCAGGCACGCCGCCCTTGCACTCGACGCCCCTTGGGCGGCGACACAGACCGCAAGACCGTCGGCACGCAGCGTGGCGGCGTAACCGTCCAACACGGACGCTACCTGAGACCAGCTCTCGCGGGCCTTGGGCGCTGCGGTTCCAATCATCGCGGCCTCCACTCGGACCCGATGTTCCATGCCCCAAACACGATCGACTTCTTCCGCGACGCCGCAGGTCTCGGCCGAGCACTGCGTCACCACCAACCCACCGATGCCCAACGTGGCCACTGCAGCTACGCCGTATCTCAGGCGACTCCGCCACGGAGATCGGGCACTCAGCGCATCGATGAGCGCGTCCATTGACGCATGGCGATGCTGTGGTTCTCGCGCCAAACCTCGCCGCAACGCGGCGCCGACCCGCGGTGATACGCCCGTATCATCGGGCGGCATCTCGATGGCGCCGCGCGCAACGGCATCGACGAACGAGGAATGACTCGCACCTTGGAACGGGCGTACCCCGTACATCGCTTCGAACAACGCGACACAAAAACTGAACTGATCACTGGCGAAGGTCGCCTCCTCGGCAAGAATCTGCTCGGGCGCCATGTAGGCCGGAGTCCCTAACAGAGTATTCGGCTCGGTCGCCGACGAGTCGATTCGAACGTGTGCAGAGTCGACGTCGACGCTCATTCCCGCGGGCCTACCGCTGCTTCCGCCACGAACGAGGCCAAGGTCCAGAACGCGCACGCGACCTGCGTGGTCTCGCATCACGTTCGCGGGTTTGAAGTCTCGGTGAACCAACCCTGCCTGATGGATCGCGGACAAGCCTCGCGCTGCCTGCAAGTACGCCGCGAGGATTTCTTCGGGACCGGGCGCGGCCTCGGCTTGCCACGCCGCCAGCGTGCAGCCGTCGATGAGCGCCATTGCGACGAACACATCGTTGTCATGGCGGCCAATGCCAAACACCTCGACCACGTTTGCATGCGAGATCTGAGCGAGGGCCTGGGCCTCTCGCTGCAGCCGTGCGAGTGCGTTCGCTGAGGCAACGTCGGCCCGCAGAAGCTTGACGGCAACTTCGCGCTCAAGCATTGGGTCGCGCGCGGCATAGACCACCCCCATCGAACCGACACCCAACTGCCGAACAATCTCGAAGCGCCCTAGTCTCGTGGGCCTATTGCCGTCTTCAACCGGGGTACCCGGCGTCGGAGAATCGTCGTCCGCCGCCGCATCCGAGGACCCAAGAGTGTTCTGACCATGCCGTGCGAACCGTCGGATCAGCGCATCACGCATCCGGCCGATTGCACTCGCCGTTGGTGCCGGTCGCGGCCCACCACCGGGCGCCGTCACGGCATCGGGCCGTCGGATGTCCGTGCCAGGCCGCGCACGTGGTGTGCATTGGCCCGAAAGACACGTTCGAACTTTGCGTCGTCCAGTACCAGCGAGTAGAAGAGCCGCCGCGGATGAAAACCGGCGTGGTACCGGGTCATCCCGAGAATCCTCTGGGCCCGATTGATGAGCTTGAGCGCGGGTCCAGGTACACGAAGTGGCTTGATCCCGCGCTCTGCGAGGAACTTAGACAGCGGGCCCACGGTCGTGCCGGCCATGTTGTAGACCCCTTTGCCGTGCAAAAAGATCGCGAGCATCAAGTCGCGAGCCAGACGTTCCTTGGTGGTCGGGTTGATCATCGGATCGAACCCCACCGGAAGCACGGGCGGATTGCTCTCGAACAACAGGTTCATGCCCGAGATCACACCACCCCCGAACACGCCACTGGGCCGCAAAACCATGACCTCTGAGCCAGGTTCGTCCATCCTCGCGCGACAGATGAACTCTGCGTCTAGCGTATCGCGAAGGATCGGGTGCGCGTCCGGATCGAGGTTGAGTTCGGCGTCTTCACGAACTTTGTAGTCGCCGCGGGGCCCGAGTTTATAGACCGCGTCGCTGGACAGAAAGATGTACTTTCCTACGCCATGGCGCAAGGCGGCCTGCAACACGTGTTGCGCCGCGTTGACGTTGAACTCATGCGACTTGAAGTTGTACCCGTGTGGGTTGCCCGCAAATGCGAGGTGCAAGACGGTGTCGAAGGGCTGCTGCCGGAATCTGTCGAGCAAGAACAGATTATCGACCTGTCGACGGCGTGACAGATCGGCCGAAGCGTAAACGAAGCGCTCCGGATCGCACCCCAACAGTGCGGGAGGACACGCGCCGCGATCAACGGCGAGGACCGCCTCGACTTCAGGGTCAGCGAGCAACCGCTCGATGAGATGCACGGCGACACGGCGCCTCGCCCCTGCTAGAAAAATCCGTCGTTTTCCGGGTCGTAGGGTTCCGGGCGTCGGCTCGCCCGCGCTATTGGCAGCATCAGTCAAACTCGCCCCTCCTCGTGGTCTTTGCGTGTTTGCTGACCCAGCCGGATCTGCTCCGCGACGGCCTCTCGCACACGCTCCACCTCGCGCGTTCGCACGTCGATGTTCCGCAGCACATCGGGGTCAATCGTAAGCGGCTCACCGTATCGGATGAAGTATCGGACCGGTCGCGGCAACAGACCAAGCGGCCCAAACCAGGGGAAGGTGGTCGTGACCGGGAAGTACGGCATTCGCAGTGCCCGAGCCAGCGGCTTCAGATCCGCGACCATGGTCTGCTGTTCCTCGGCACCGACGAGACCAAAGGGGATGACCGGAGCGTTGTGCCTTGCGGCGAGTTCGACGTGACCGTGTGAGAACGGCAAGAGCTCTTACTTTTTCTCGGCGAGCTTTCCGAGCGCGGGCGCCCCTTCTGGAAAGATTCCTACGAGGTGGCCCTCACGGATCAGACCATCAAAGTTGCGGCGCGTCCCGGAGATCTGCCCAACGCTGCGAAAGAAGGTGCCCAGGAACGGGATCTTGTAGACGAAGTAGTCGACCATGTACCGAACGAGCCGTGGCGGCTCGGTGTACCGGAACACATCGGCGCTCATCATGATCGCGTCGAATGGCAAGACTCCCGAGTGGTTGCCAACGACGACCCCTGGACCCTCGCTGGGAATGTTGCCGTGCCCCTCGGACACGACCCGGAAGTAGTAGCGATGCAGCCAGTACCCGAGCGCGTAGGCAATCCCGAGCGTCTTGGGCTGGGTACCGAACGCGTCAGTGCCCAGGCCGGCGTCGCGGATCCCGTAGGCCTCGACGCGCTCCCACTCGCGATCCGGTAGGAGCGCACGGACGAGCTCCATGTTTGGCCGCACCATACGGTCTCAATATCGCACGGGTGGCGAGCCGTGTTTGGGTCTTGCGTTGCGGCGCTCGAGCCGACTCTCCCACTCGGAAGACGGCACCGGAATTACGTAGACGGTGGGCCACACGAAGCGACGATCCGTCGCCCCCATACGCCGCGCCCAGTACTCGACATCGACGACTTGGTAGGGCTCGTCGTCGATGACCACGATCTCTTGGATCCGGGGCACGAACTGCGAGCCCTCGGTCGTCTCGGTGCGAAAGAGCAGGCGCCCCTCGCAGGCGTATTCAACGTAGGGCATCGCCGACGCAGACGAGATCATACCTGGCCCACCTGCGGCGTTCAACGTCCGAGCACGGGCCCACGGGCTAGGCAGACACGCCCCGCAGCGCATGGGCCAGCGCTAGATGAGCGATGGCCACCCCGACGTTGTCAGCCACCCGAGGCGGTTTTAGGGCGAGGAGCGCGGCCTGTAGCGACTTTGGCACCGCGGCACGGCGCCATGCGGCGTGCGACCGGCCGCTGTTGGCGTCTCCATGACGAGGCAGTTCGAGATCTACGGCTTCGATCGCTTCGTTCATGCTTGGCAACCTCGCGAGTTTCTTTCCCGCGAGCCACACCGACGCACCGCGGCGTCCCTCGGCCCGCAGCTCGAAGCACTGCAGCTCACCGCGCCGATCTTGAAAGTGCAGCATCATTCCTTGGGCGCCAAGCGAGAGCCATGCATTGAGCGAGATCGCGGCGGCCTCTTCTCGCTGCTCCAAGGTCAGAGGATCAAAGACGGCCAAACGAGCCTCGATCTCAGCGAGCGTCGCCGGCATTTCGTCGTGCTGAGCGACGTCGTGCATTGCGCTGCCGACAACCGCCTCCTCTTGCTCCGGTTCTTCGACTTCAGCGCGACTGGGGCCGGCGTCCAATGTGGGCGCGGTAATGATGTCCAAGGAGGACAGGTCGACAAAGTCCAGGACAAGACATGCCGCGGCATCGGGCGACAGACGCATGCCGCGGCCGACACACTGCAAGTACATCGACTCTGACCGCGTCGGCCGAACCATCGCGATGGCCGACACCCCCGGGTCATCGAACCCTTCCGTCAGTACACCAACGTTGGTGATAACCCGCAGCTCACCGTCGCGAAAGCGCCGCAGCGTCTCGGTGCGCTCTGGCTTCGGGGTCTCGCCGGAGACCATCCCCGTCGGCACGCCGATGCTACGCAGTGCGTCGCGCAGATTGAAAGCATGTGCGACCCCAACACAAAAGGCGATCGTGCGGCGGTCTCGTGCGCACTCCTGTATCGCTCGTGCGACGAGAAGGTTTCGCGCACGGACGTCGATCTTCTCAGCGAGTTCTAGCTCGTCGAAGTCCTCGCCGCGCACGGTGACGCCGCTCAGGTCCACCCCAGTATCGATACGGAGCCCCTCGAGCGGGCGGAGATAGCCGCTGTCGATCATCTCGCGAAGAGAGAGGCTGTAGGCGATGGTCTCGAACACCACGTCAAGACCGCGTCCGTCGGCGCGGCGCGTGGTGGCCGTGAAGCCGACCAAGGTGCCCGGCCAGTCCGGTTCGAACGCACCGATCTGCTCGAGCACGCGCCGATTGGCATCGGCGACTGCATGATGGCATTCGTCGTAGATAACCAACCGGATGTCGCGCCCGCCAAGGACCTGCCCGATGCGGCCCTCGTGCAGGGAGCGGATCGACGCCACCAATACGGAAGCCTCCGCGGGCGCTCGACTCGCTCCTTGCTCGATGGCGACGATCCGCTCGTCTTGTGGGTCGCGACCAAGCGCGGCCTGGATCTTGTCGCGTGCTTGGCTGACGAGTTCCTCCCGGTGCGCGAGCACCACCACCGGATTTCGGGCACGACGGATGAGCTCCGCAAAAACGACCGTTTTCCCGGCCCCGGTCGGCAACGCCACAACCATTCGCCGCACACCAGCGCGCCGCGTGGCTACGACGGCCGCGACCGCATCTCGCTGATAGGGCCGTAGCCTCATGCTCGGAAGTTTGTCGTGCGTCGTTGGCCCGCGCAATTGCACTCACCGCGGCCGGAACGCCTATGCGCCACCCGTTTCGAGCGACCGCGTCATTTGCGCGCCCACCCGTAAACGGGCCGCTGCTATCCCAAAAGGGGGTGCCAGCCGGGCGGCGACGAGCCTCAGCCACCATGCGAACTCCCGCGCTTGCCGGGCCCGCCAATCCTGGTATGGTCCCGGCCGCTCAGGAGAGGTGTCCGAGTGGTTGAAGGTGCCAGACTCGAAATCTGGTGAGGCTTCACGGCCTCCGAGGGTTCGAATCCCTCCCTCTCCGCCAACCACAGCCCTTATCGACTCAATTAGCTTTTTACTTAATCCGCCCCGGATGGCGGCCGCTCTTGGAGAGGTGTCCGAGTGGCCTAAGGTGCAGCATTGGAAATGCTGTGTGGTTCACGCCACCGCGGGTTCGAATCCCGCCCTCTCCGCCACGCCCCCCGAAATAGCCTTGGGGGGCCTTATGCCCCGAGCGACGGTTTTCTCGC
>JAESSZ010000030.1 GCA_016763875.1 Nannocystaceae bacterium | reverse complement strand
GGCGATGCGCCAGCAGGCGAGACGCCTGCGGCCGAGGCGCCCGCACCCGATCCCGCCGACCCGGGACCGGCTGTCGACGGCGGACTCGAGGCCGATGCGGGGATCTCCGCCGACGCTGACTTCGATATCGCGCCGCTGGACCGCGATTCCGATGGGGACGGGGGCGATGACGACGGCGATAAAGATCGACGCCGACGTCGACGAGACCGTGACGATGACGGCGATACCGCGCCGACCGACGACGATCCGGGCATGGTCCAGGGTCGTCGCGAACACATGATGCAGACCAACCGGGGTGGTATCGGCTTGTTCCACACCTCGTTCCCTGACGCGGGCGGGCGCAACACGTTCCGCTTTCGGCTGCACACCGACTTTTTCCGAAAAGAAGGCTTCATGTTCGTCGGTGCCGCGGGCCCCGATCAGCATTCGCGGGTGCGAGGCGGCGTGGACATTGGATTTTCGCCGCTGGAGTACTTGGAGCTGTTCTTCTCGGTGAACAGTCAGGCCAATCGCAACGCCCGTGAGCAACGCGGACGCCAGGACGCCGAGACGGTCTTCGCCCTCGGCGATGTCGACTTCGGTGCGAAAGGTGCCTACCGGATCAAGAAGTACGGCATTGGCTTCGGCGGGCAAGTCGGCCTTGGCCTGCTCTCGGGCAGCTCGCGCTTGCTGACGCAAGGGGTCAACTTTTGGGTCGACGGCATGTTCTCGGTGGACATCCGCTACCTAACGGCCAAGCAGTTTCCGTTTCGGTTCACGACCAACGTGGGCTGGATGCTCGATAACTCCCTGCAGATCGCAGAGTTTGGGCGTATCCGCGACGCCACGAGCCGAGAGGTCCTGCGCTTTTCGTTGGGCGCCAACCACAACCGCATGCGGCTGCGCAACGCTATCGACTTCCCGATCCGCTTCGGCAAGGAGCGGCAATACGGGATCGATCCTTTCGTCGAGTGGTCGTGGGACGTCTCGACCCAGGAAGAAGCCAACGCGTTCTCCCAGCCGGCGACCCCCTCCCCCATGCCTCGCTCGAGCCAGTGGATTACGCTCGGCGCACGCGCCAACGTCGTCTCCGGATTGCACATCGACGCGGGTGTGGACATTGGCGTGGTCTCACCGAGCTTCGAGTTCGGACCGCAAACGCCGCCGTGGCAGATGATTCTCGGATTGGGCTGGTCGTTCGATCCCAACCCGCTCGTGAAGGAAGTCGAGGTGGAAATCGCACCTCCGCCCGCACCCCCTTCGCCCGTTGCCATCGAGGGGCGGATCGTCGGCCAAGTGTTGGACACGCAGGGGGCCCCAGTACCGTCCGCAATCGTCAGTTTCCCTGGCCTCACGTCCACCGCGGTCGTCACCGACGTCAATGGCTCGTTCACGAGTTTCCGCTTCCCGGCGGGCACGGTTGCCGTGTCTGTGTCGGTCAACGGTGAACTGGCCTCGGAGAGTTCCGCTGAGGTGCGCGACGGTGAAGACACCAGCCTCACAATCCAGCTTGAACAGGAGGCTGCGGCCGCCACGGGCATCATTCAGGGCGCATTCGTCGATGCCGCAGGCTCGCCCGTAGTGGGCTCAATGCGTCTGGTCGGCAATGGCGTTGACCAGAGCTTCGACTCGACGCCGGGCGGGCTGATAGCGCTTGAGCTGGCCGAAGGCGACTATCGCGGGACAGTGACCGCCGCGGGCTACAAGCCGGCGGAGACCTCGTTCACGGTGCTGCCTGGCGCGGAGGTCAATGTCACGGTCACCCTGCAACCCGACGCGCCGGCCGACACGCCCCATGTCAAAGCCAGCAAGCGCGCGATTCGGCTCACGCAAAAGATCAAGTACACCAACGCCAACGCGATCGCGGACCGCAGCAAGCCGTTGCTGGACGAGTTAGCGGCGTTCCTCAAGCAGCACTCGGAGTACGAGCTGGTCGAGGTCCGCACCCATACCGACGACAAGGGAGCGGCGAAGAAACGGACCGACCAACGCGCCGAGGCGGTCAAGAACCACCTGGTCGGCGCTGGTGTCTCCGCGGCTCGACTGTCCACTCGCGGGCTTGGGTCCAGCAAGCCGGTAGCCGTCAACATGACCGCCTCGGGCCGCGCGCAGAACAATCGAACCGAGTTCTCGGTCAAGAAGTTCGGCGGCTAAGCAGCCGTTTGTAGACCGCCTCCGGCGTGGCTGGGGGCGCAGTTCGTCGCAGCCCGAGCCGGCGGCTCCCACGCGTCGGTTCAGCGTAACGCGAACGTGTCCGCCAGTTCCGCGATCGTCTGGGTCAGCCGCGGGGGCAGCTCTTTGCCTTCGGCGGCCATCTCCCGCAGTTTCATCTCATAGTCCTTCAGCGCGGTGCCGGGCACACGCGGGATCCGGTCGAGCACGCGACGAATGGCGTTGAGCACTTCGTCATCTGTGACCCATCCGTGGTGCGTGAACAGCCTGAACACGCGGTCGACCCACACCCCGCCCGCGGTCTTGTCCGCCAACTGCAGCAAACACGTGATGCACGACTGCGCGGCCGGATGCTCCACTGCCACCGAGGTCGCGAGCAGTTGATTGTTGAGGGCCATCGCGTACCGCTCGGCGTCCTTGATCTTGCCGACCCTGAGCGATTTCGCGACGAGCTGCCCCATGAGGTTGGGGAATCGCGTGTCTTCGCCGGGCGCCAGCGTCCGTTTGAGGTCGTCCTCCTCGGCAAGGTCCTGCGCGGCCTCATCACCCAGATACATCAGTACTTCACGCCCGATGCGGATCCGATCTCCGACGCGGAGCGGTCGCTTGCCCGTAAGGCGAAGATCGTTGAGAAACGTGCCGTTGCGGCTGCCCAGGTCTTCGACGTAGCAGCGCGTCGTCTCGATGTGCAGCCGCGCGTGGTACCGCGACGCCAGCTCATCATCGAGCGTGAGCCAGCAGTCGAGGTTGCGGCCGATGTCCAGTTGCCCCACGGGCAGTGCCATCAGCGTTTCGCCGATCCTGATCTTGAAGGCCGGCACCCGAGACCTACAGTACCCCAAAGTGAACGCAGGCGGCACCTGCGCCTGGCGGTCTGCCCGCGCCGCACCCGCCCAACTCCGGGCTCACTGCACCCGAAACTGCGGGTCGGCAGAGACCTGCGATCCGAGCTCGATACGCATAACCTGGCCACGCGGGGAAAAGCCGCCCTCGCTCCCAGCGTCGACCACGAAGACGACGCCAGGCTCTGGGGCCGGCAGGATCCGCACTGGATACACCAGACGGTTGCGCCCCACCTGCACCGGCTCATCGTACGGCGCATACCCGTCACGGGCGCCAAACTCCTCGCGATAGCCGCGCGTGATGCGAGCCCGTCGAAATCCCACCATCGAGGTCGGCCAAGGGAGATCCGTGAGGGGATCTGGGACCGCGAGATCCAGCAAGCTGGTCAAGTCGATCACCACGCTCATGTAGGGATTGGTGAAGCGAATCGCCTGCACTTGCTCGCCTTCGTAGGCAAACCAGTGGAACAACGCACTGCCCGGCTCGCCCCGGCTGCCAGTGATGCGGCACGGGTTGGGATCGGCAGGTGTGGCCTGCAGCGCGTTGGGGCAGTCAGGGATGCCCCACACCGGATGGTTGAACGTCGCATCCTCGTCGGCGCCAAGGCGCAGGCGAGACGTCAGTAGGTTGGACGTGAGGGGATCCTCGACACACTCAAGCGTCACCGGATCGGCGGAAACACGATCCGTGAAGAACGGGGAGGCCGTGCCCTCGATCTTGAACGAGTCCTTGAGCCGCACCGAGTAGTTCACGAATTCCGGGAAGCACCGCGGCCCCGGCAAGGGCGACTGGATGCATCCTGGTCTGTCATCCGAGCAGGGTTGATGGCATGTGCCGCCGAAGCAGGTGTGCCCTTGGCCCAGCGCCGCAACGCAGTCATCGTCGATGAGACAGCCATCGGCTGGCTGCGGACCGTCGGGTGCACATAGATCGCATGGGGCCCGACATTGTTCATCGACGCAAAGGTAGGCCGCGCCGAGTTCGTCGCAGTCTTCGTCGAGCACACACTCGGTGTCTGCGCCCGGGCGGCAACGTCCCTCGTCACTGCCGTCCGGGATCTCGCAAACGTAGTCCAGCGCGGGATCGTCGGGCGCGTAAGGGTCGAGCTGACACTCCGTATCCGATGTGCACGCCTGGGCATCGCGATGCGGCACTGGGGCGGCGCATGACAGCTTCGCCTCCCATTCATGCAGTTGCCCGTCGATCTCGCGAACAACCGCGCGTGCGGGGATGTCCATCGCTTGAAGCCACAACTCGTTCTGGAACGCCCGCGTGATTCGGTACTCGCGCAGCGGTGTCCCGCACGGGTCGGAGATAAACGGCGCGCAGACTTGGCGTAGTTCCTCGAGGTTGGCGTCGTAGTCCTGCTCTGAAATGCAGATCCCGGTCGCGTTCGTGGGACCGGTCGCGGCCAGCAAGCAACGTTGCCCAAGTCCGCAGGCCGCGTCCTCGGTGCAGCCACGCAGAAACATTTTATCGCCCGCGACCACACCGTCGTCGCAAAGGTTGGCGCTCTCGTCCACCAGACGCGTGTCGCCCGCGGTGGCGCTGCGGCAGGTGCCGCCCGCGATAGCGTCGCCTTGCTCGTCCACGCCGCCGTGCTCGTCACATTGGATCAAGCCGGTGCCGCTGCCAGTGCCGGGTACCACCCCTTCCCATTCGACGGTCCACGTCTGCGACCGCCATTGCACGTAGTCGCGCACGTTCACGCGCGGTGGACCGTTGGCATACAGGCCAGCGTCGTCAAACCCTCCGAGCAGATCGTCGTTGACGACAAACTGCGTGCCCGCCGAATCTGTCGCCGACGGGGTGTACAGCGCGCGGGCGATCTGCTGCTGCCGGTCGGAGATAGCGTCGACCTCGGCCCCTTCCTCTGAGGACGGCACGGCGTATACCCGGTCGATACGACGCAGCGATGGCGCCAACAGGCGACTGTCATCAGCGCCCCCGCCAAAGCCTCGGGGAGGCGCGTCGTCGCTGACCAGCGGCAAGACCAGGGGGTTGCCGGTCTGGGGAGGAATGACGGGCCACAGCGCGTGCGGCCTCACCTCCGTGTTCATCAGACCGATTGGATCGACCGCCTCGACCGTCGCGCCAGGCAGTTGCCCGAAGTTCACATACGTCACAAGACCGAAGCTGGTGATCCCAACCCCAACCAGTCCGCTGCCGGAGAACGGCGACACGTTGTCGCTATCGCCTGCGTCAGGGTCGTCCAACGCGCTGAGGACTTTGAAGAAGGTCCAGTCTGTGACCGTTGCCCCGCCTTCGGCGCGGATCCCCGGCCCCGACACAAACGCGCGTCGCGAGTTCGCGCTGCCCAGCGTGGGATCGACCGGATGACACGCGGCGCTCGCGACCTGCGTGGGGTCGATCTGTGTATCGCACTCGACGCCGATCCCGCCCGGTTGAAAATCGCGGTCCACGACGTGAGTCGAACCGTCCCCGGCGATGACGTACAGGAACTGGTGCGAGTCGCCGTCGACCTCGGCTGCGGGGGTGACACGAATCGTCTGGACCCCCTGGGCATCTTCGAGTTGCAACTGCGGAGGGTCGGCGACCGGGACGAAGCCCCCAGCAGCGTCGATCTCGAACTCGATGACGTGGTCCGATCCGGTGCCCCCGATAAAGAGGGACGCGTACGTGATCTGCAGTTCGGCAAGGTCGGGCGGGTTGTCTGGGTCGAGGCCTGCGGCTGGGAGCACCAGCGCGAGCGTTCCCGGAAACATGCCTCCCGGTTCGACCAGCGGCAGTCCGTCCGGCACACCCTCGTCAAACTGTCCGGGGCATTCGACCGGGCAACTGGGGTTTTCTCCTGTGTCTTGGACCGTGACCACTTGCGTGCCGTCGCGCTCCTCAATGAGCACACGACGACTCTGCAGGACGCGCCCGGTCGCCAGGTCCAACTCTGCGATGAGCTCGCACGCGGGAAAGGTGACGTAGATGCTCCCGCCGAGTCCTTCGGGGCACGAAAGGCCAGGCGCCCCATCAACGTCGCCGCCATCGTCGTTACCACCGTCGTTGCCACCGTTGGTGGTGCCGCTCTCGGCCGCAAGGTACACGCCGTCATCGCCGTCGGTATCGCCACCGGTGTCGCCGTCATCGTCGACGTCCGGGGTGGCCACCGTCGCTGATGCAGCCAGCGACAACTCGGGAGGCACTGCAACGATGTCACCTGGGGCAGCACCCAGCGGTATGCCGTCCGCCCGTCGTGGGACCACGGTTGAGACCAAACTACTGGCCGCCCGAACGTTGTCCAACTCCAAGGCATAGGCGGCGAAGCCCGCCGTGTCGAGCACGCTCAGGTCGCAACTGCCGACGTTGCTCGAGATCACGGTGCACGAGTCAACCGTTCGGGTCAGCCGCGACGGCAGGATACCGACCGGCACCAACTGATGCCCTGGGGCGTCGGGATCGAGGTCGACCACGGCCTGGTCGTTGTCGCAGCGGCGAAACATCGCGAGTTCGTTTCGCTCTGAGTTGGTCACGAAGCCGATCAACTGCGGCGCGTCCGCAGCGCAGTTGGACGACGTGGAGCCGTTGCATTGATTGAAGGACAGCACCTCGATGCCACCGCCGACCCGCTTTTGCACGCATGCGAGCACGGCATCCAGCGGCCGGTCCAACACGCGGTTGGGCACCAGTTGGCGGTCATCTTGCGAACACGCAGCAACCCACACGAGCGGCAGCGTCCATATCAAGTGCCGCGCGATCTTCGTCATGCGTCCCTTGTCGGCGTTCATTGCTTGAGCGGCTCCTGCAGCCCGATTCGGGCTAGTTCCTGAAAACGCGTCCGTCGGGTGCGGGACAGGTCCACCACGCTCACCGAGGACTCCAGAGTGTTGGCCACATACAGCACCTCGCGCACCACATCGAGCGCCAGGTCGTGCGGGCCGGTACCAACGACGACCGTGTTGACGACACGTCGTGCTTCGAGATCCACCACATAGATCAGCGCGGCGGCGAAACATGAGATCAGCGCGAAGCGTTGACCATGGTCATCGTAGACCAGCATCCTCGTCGGTTCGGCACAGACTTCGATCGGTGGCGATGAGGGTTGATCAAGCGGCTCCCCGTCGTTTCCCAGCGACGTGTCCACGACCAGCAGCGCGCCCGGGTTGGTCTGCAGCACGAGCAGGGTGTCGCCGCGAACGTCCGCGAAGGCGAGGTCGCCGAGCACCGGGCCGGCCTGAGACGGAAACAAACCGCCCGGTCGTAGTGTGCGATCCGAGCGTACTCGCGGCTCGCAAATGAGCGCGCATGGCTGGCCGAGTTGGTCCGGCGTCGCGCAGTACTGGCCCGCGTACACGCTCTGACACGAAGCAGAACCACCGGCACACTGGTCAGGATCGGCAGTGCACCCAACGACGGTGCCGCCACAACTGAGGGGCACATCGACGAAGCAGTCCTGACGCTGCCGAGGATCGACGTAGTTCGATCCTTCGGGCAACGCCAAACCACTCGCCGTGAAACTGGTGACGAACGGCGCAAATCGATAGCCCGCATAGATCATTGGACGGGAGCAACCGCCAGTGATCGAAGGGACGTTGGGCTCGGGATCCAGTGCACCCAGCGGGCCTTCGCCCAGCGCAAAACACGGCCGTTGGGCGAGGCCAAATCCACCCAGTTGTTGGCCATCGCGGAAGAACAGGTCGGGCTGGTCCACGATCGCCGGACCGCTTCCACCGAGCACCCCGTCGAGGTCGACGAGCGTGAGCTGGCTGCCCGAGACGTGGGCGACGAATGCGAGGCGCTTGTCGCCCTGCTCGGTGATCAACATCGTGAACGGCTCGCGGCCGAGCTCATCGAGGTCCTCGTCGTTGCGGGCGTAGCGGAGGCGGCTGCGATCGCCGCATCGCCGCGGGTTGGAGTCCCCTGCTCTGCCACCTTGGTCGCAGTCCAGCGTGACCCGGCCGTCACTACTGGGCCGGATGTCGATAAACGTCAGACTCGGATCACCACGTACGGGTAACCACAGGCGCGTGAAGTCGCCGTTGCTGTCGCTCTCGTCGGAGGCCGTGAGCACGGTGCCGAAGTCGCCGACGTGCACGATGAGGTCATCGTCGATAAATGGTCGCTCGTCACACTCGATCACCTGAGGCTTGAGCGCCAGACGACGACAGGGCCGCTGGTCGGTGGTTGGTCCTCCGGGCGGCTCGATGCACTGGTCGACACCTTCACTCGGCGCTCGCGTGGTGCAGTACGCAAACGAGGTCTGCGTCGCAGTGTCAAACCATGCGTCCCAGAAGCGCTCGAGGTCGACGGTGGCCACCGTGCCTGCGTTGAAGCGCAGGTCGTTGTTGCCGTTGGCGACGAACAGATACTTCGCTGCACCGTTGGCGTCGGTGACCGTGTCGTCGACATACAAGCCGCTGGGGAAAACCAACTGGCTCAGGGGTGGATCAACGCCGAGGTTGCGGTCCTGACATCCAGTTGCGGCGCTCAACCACCCCGGCAGTGCGAGCAGTGCAACGAGTGTCTTGACGCGGTTCCCCAGTGGGCGGCGGCTGCAGCGGGCCTGCATTCGGCGGACGCTATCACGCCTCCCGGCACTGGTTTAGAGCAAGCCGTCCCCCGGCCTGCTTCAGCTATTCGACCGCTGGGTCGACGTTCTCGGCCCCTTCGAGGGGGAGGGTCGGCAGATGGGCAAAAAACTCCAACGCCCGCAGCGGGCGCCGCAGATGGAGCCGCAGGACGTCGCGGAGCAGATCGCGTAGGCCGCGGCGAACCACAGTGGAGGGCGCGGTGGAGGGCGCGGTTGCCCCGGTATCGTTCCACCGGGGAGGCTCGGCAGCGACATGGAGTTCCGCGGCGGCCGCCACCACCCGCGCGGAGCGCAGCAGCAACTCGGGTCCCCGGTCGTTGCCTGGGCCCACTCTGTGCGCCAAGCCGGCGCCGTGGACCGTACACAGCACGCCCCCGCGGCGTGGGTCGAAACGAACCGAGTCACGCGACAGGGCCACCTCAGACAGAACAGGCTCGCCACACACGGCGCAGTCGCTCAGCGCGGGCAGCAGGCCCAACGCTGAAAGCAGCGCCAGTTCGTACCAACGCAGCACGCCGGGATCGGGTGGCTGACCGACGGTCTGCGCCAGCGCCACGGTGAGTGCGGCGAACAGGCGTGGGTCGGCCTCAGGTTCCACGAGCAGCACGTCGGTGACCTCGCACAGGTACGCGACGTAGGCGAATCGCGTGAGGTCCCGGCCAATGGCACCGTGGTCGACCAGCGGGGTGAATCCATCGAGGCGCCACAAAGATCCCGGGCGCCGAACGAGCTGAGCCTGCCCCACCGCCCCACCGGTGAGCCCTCCGGCAAACCGCCGCTTGCTCCGTCGGGCGTGGCGGGCGGCCGCGCGGACCTTGCCGTGCTCAGGTGTGAGCAACACGACGAGGAGATCCGCCTCGCCCAACGGCCGCGTTCCGAGCACCACCGCCGGCATGGCGGTG
>JAESSZ010000356.1 GCA_016763875.1 Nannocystaceae bacterium | reverse complement strand
GCTGATGTCGACGGGTCTCCGGTGCAGGGCCCCGACGGCACGATCTACGTCGGTGCCGACGACGGCAAACTGTACGCACTGAGCCCTGACGGCGCGGTGCAATGGACGTTCGACACGCACAAGGACATTCGCAGTGCGGCGGCCGTGGGTCACGACGGCAGCCTGTACGTGCCGTCACTGGACGGCAACATGTACCGGGTCGACCGGACGGGCGCGGCCCAATGGGTGCTTGGTGCGGGCGGGCCAATCTCGGCGACGCCCTTGATCGACGGCAGCGGCAACGTGTTTGTCGGCAGCCGGGACGACCGTCTCTTTGGTGTCTCGGCCGCCGGGCGCGTGATGTGGAACGTCGAGTTCCCCGCCGACATCGACAGCGGTGCGGCGATTTCACCCGCAGGTACCTTGGTCATCGGCTGCGATGACGGCAAGCTCCGCGCACTGCGTTGAGGGGCTCTGGGTGCACAGTAGAGCCCATGGTCGGGCCTATGGTCGGGCGCTTCCTCGAGCAGAAGGTTGGCGAGATAGGGTGGCGGCGAGCCGCTTGTCGTGTCAGGGTCTGCGCAGTGAGTCGCAGCAAGTCGCGCACGACGGCACGCCGGCCTCGGCCGAATCGCGGGCCTGCCAAACGAACATCGAGTAGCAAGAGCCGCTCCCCAGGCAAGGACGCCGGGGCGCAGGCCTCGAAGCGCCGCACCGCGGAGGCCCGCGTGGCTGACGCACGGGTGATGATCAATCCCGCCGGGTTTGGTTTTGCCGAGCGCCTCGATGGCGAGGGATCCATCTTCTTGCCGCCGTCCTCGTTGGGTGGCGCCATGGACGGTGACGAGGCCGTCGTTGCGTGGTGGCCGGCTGAACGCGGCGCAGAGGGAGCCGTCCGCAGTGTCATCAAGCGCAAACGCACCCGCATTACGGGCGTGCTGCGAGCGCGTCGACGTCGTGCGTGGGTGGAGCCGGACGATCCTCGGATCAGCGGTCGCGCAGAGGTCGTGGGCGAGACCGGGGCCCGCTCGGAGTGGGACGGCAAGATCGTCGTCGGTCGGATCGTGGACTACCCCGATCCGTGGAACGAGGACTTCTCGGTCACCATCGAGCGTTGCCTCGGTGAGCCGGGCTCGTTGCAGACGGAAGGGGCGAAGATCCTGGTCGAGCACGGTATCGATCCCGTGCTGCCACCCGAGGTGCTCGAGGCCGCCAAAGAGGTGCCGTCACGCGTGCGTCGCAGTGACCACGAAGGACGGGCGGACCTGCGCGACCTCGAGTTCATGACCATCGACCCTCCGTCGGCCCGCGATTTCGACGACGCGGTGTGTGTCGAGGTGAAGGGCAAGGACCTCGGTCGGGCCAAGATGCGCGTTCACGTGGCGGTCGCGGACGTCTCGCACTACGTGCGCAGCGGTGATCCTTTTGACACCGAGGCGGCCCAGCGCTGCTTTTCGACCTACTTGCCCGACCGGGCGATCTCGATGCTGCCCGAGGCGCTCAGCTCGGACATTTGCTCGCTGGTACCCAAGAAAGACCGCTGCGCCATGGTGGTCAGTTTTGACCTCGATCCGGCGGGCAAGGTCTCGGACGTCAAACTCGCCACGGCGTTGATCCACAGTCGCATGCGCCTGAGCTACGACCAGGTCGCCATAGAACTCGAAGGCACCCGAAAACTTCCCGCGGTGGTGCGCACGCGTATCGACCAGCTCAAGGCCGCCTCGGACCGACTGGGGCGCGCCCGCGCCAAGCGAGGCATGATTTCCCTGGACCTCCCGGAGATCAAGATCGTGCTCGACGAGGACGATCCGGAGCGCGTGCGCGGCATTGTTCAGGCTCGCAGCACCGAGGGCATGACCCTGGCCTACAAGCTGATCGAAGAGCTGATGATCGCCGCCAACGAGGCCGTGGGGCGCTTGGCGGTCAAGCATCGGCTACCGGTCATCTATCGCGTGCACGACGTGCCCGACGAGGAACGCGTCGAGCGACTCTGCGCGGTCGCCGAGCTTCTTGGGGTCGATGTCGATCCGGCCAAGCTCGTGACATCGAAAGGCTTTGCTGCTTTTGTCGCCAAGGTCGCCGACCATCCGCGACGTGGCGCGTTGCACTCCGTGACGCTGCGATCACTGGCGCAGGCGGAGTATTCGACACACAACGTTGGTCACTTCGCGCTCGCGAGCAGTGCCTACGTGCATTTCACCAGCCCGATTCGTCGATACCCCGACCTGGTGTCGCATCGGGTTCTCAAGGCTTGGCTGGCGCGGACAGGGGGCGATGCTGGTCCCGCACCCACGCCACGCATGCCTGCGATCAAACTCGTGCGTGCCGCCGCGGAACACAGCTCAAAGCGGGAGCGGTCCGCCGTTGGCGCCGAACGGGATACCAAGGCGCTGTACGCCGCGCACTACATGCGCGACCGTATCGGCGATCGCTTCGAAGGTACGATCACCGGGCTCTCCGCCAATGGCGTGTTCGTGATGCTCGACGATCCACCCGTCGACGGCATGATCAAGCGCGCCGCGGTCGAAAAAGAGACGCGGCAGAGCTACCAACTGGACGAGCTCGGTGCCCGTATGGTCGCCAGCAAAGGGGGCCGCGACCTGATGATCGGCGACCGCCTCATCGTCGAGGTGCTCGAGGCCAGCCTTCAGCGACGGCAGATCGATCTGACGCTCATCGGCGTGCTCGGCACCTAGAAGTCCGGGCTAGAAGTCCGGACTAGAACTCCATCGCGAGGCCGGCGAACCAAGTTGCGTCGCCGAGCGAGATGGCGTTGCCGATCCCAAAGTTGGCGATACGGGACAGCTGGAACTCACCAAACACGTAGGTGTGGTTGATGCCGGAGCGCTTATCGAAGCTCTTAGCGACGCTCGGCTCGATGAAGTCCAGGCGCAGCATCGCGCCGCCGTTGACCTGCCAACCGGGGACACCACCGCTGCCTTTTTCGTCCTGCGAGTTGCGGGAGATGTCGCCGTTGCCATCCCTGGTCCACCAAAACGCGTACGCGAGGCCACCTTTGCCGTAGGGCACCAGCGGCACCTTGCTGTGGTCCGCCAGGTATTCGAAACGGTACGTCAGCAGCAGCGCCAACGGGACCATGCCAAAGGTCGTCTTGTCTGCGGCGCTGCGCGTACCACCGTCCGGCGATTGCGCCGTGAACGGGGCTTGGGCCTTGTCGCGAAAGAACCCGACTTGCGTCCCGAGCCCGAGTGGTCCGGCGGCGTAAAAGAACTGCCAATCGAAACCGATGACCGGCATGATTCCGGCCCGCGGCTTTCCGGTTGTGACGCCGTCGTCGTCGGTGCGGCCGTAGATCGTCGCGTAGGGCCCAAACCCTGGTCCGTCGTAGCGACGGTCGACGTTGGGCAGATAGGGCCCGAGTTTGAACTCGACCTCGAAGCGCTGCGGTGAGCCTGGGCGCTTGGCTTTGGCCTTGCTCCTGGGTTCCGACAACTGCACGTTGCTATCGCGGCGTGCGGCTTGCTCCGACGGCGCGGGCTTGTCGGGCGCGGGGCGCTTGGGGAACTCGTTCTTGTCGGCGGCGCTCGAGGCGATACCGTAGTGCTCGGTGGTGGGCGGCGGCGGCTCGGCGAGCCGGGTCGGGGCCTTCTTCTTCTTCGGCTTG
>JAESSZ010000355.1 GCA_016763875.1 Nannocystaceae bacterium | reverse complement strand
TTTGGTGCCGACGAAACTCCGATCGACGCGGTGATCTACGGCGAGGACAATCTCTCCGGGCTCATCGATCATACCGGTGAGGTCGTGGCGCCGCACGTTGGCGATGCCCCTGAGGGTGGGTCGATCGTGCGGGTGGGCGAACGTGAGTGGGCGGTGTCCGAGGCCCCCACGCCCGCAGACTGTCCTGACTTCTAGAGACGCAACTCGGCCGACCTCCAGCAACGCATACTCGAGCACTACGACGCGATGAACACTCCAATGAATCAACGATGGCGGTTGTCCGCCGCTGTAGCCGTTCTTGCCGCATGCGCGTGCGGTGTCGATTCGCAGGCCGATGGCCCCGACAACGACGGCGCCGGTGGCAAAGCCGACGACGTCAGCGCGATTGAGACTGCGGTGTGTTTGCAGCGCGCGGTGCAGCCCAACGACGTGTTGGCGCGGCTGCTGGCGGACACGCAGGACGCACTGCACCCAGACGGATCTGCGGTCATCGCCAACTACACCGCGTGGCCTATCTACGAGCCCGGCGCCGCCTCGGCGCGCATGGACTCCGAGATTACGGATCGAATCGACGACCCAGCCCAAGCGCGCAAGAACATCGCGGCGCGCTATGGCGCGTGTGCCCAGGACGTGGGCGAGCACCTTCAGACCGCCAAGCCCAACGTCTACATCTACTTCACAGGCTTTGGCGGTGCGGACCAAAACAACAGCCTCGTGGGGCAGGGCGCCGTGCTGCGTTGGATCAACGAGCGCGATCCCAATGCGCTGATCTTCTCGATCAACTGGAACTGTGCCGCGAGCGACGATGATTTTTGCGGCAAGAACACCGCAGCGTTGGCCGCGACCGACGACGACTCGCATGTGGCATCGATGCATCGGGCAATCGACGTCATCGTGCCGCAGATCGCGAGTCCCGAACTCGCCACGCAACTCAAAGCCACGATCGGCGGGTTTGGCCAACAGCAGCAGGGCTACGATTCGGCGCACTCGCACTCAATGCAACTGGCGGCGCAGCTCATCGACCAACTGCTTGTCGCCGACGAGGGCGAGGACGGCGAGTCGCTCCTGGGCGAGATCCGGATCGCCGGATACTCGATGGGAGCGCACTCGGCCGCGCAACTGCTCGTTCAAGACTTCACCGAGGATGCCAGCGAGGGCTTCGAATGGAGTCGCCGCGCGTGTGAGGACGGCTCGGACGTCTGTACGGTCGCAGGCCTGAGCAAAGTGAAGTGGTCGCTGGCAATGGGCCTGTCGGGTTGGTCGCACGCACTGCGGGACCACAATGGCTTAGACGGCGGGGAGGTTCGTGATCCGACGGACCGTGCGCAGTACCAAAATGGCGGTTTGTTTCGCGTGAGCAACCCGGCCTACGCCGGAAAACTCGCGGTGCTCAACCGTCGCATGGACCCGACGGGGAACTCCGACGACACGTTCCAGCGCGGATTTCTGGATATCTTTTTCGGCGACTACAACCACTACTCGCACGACTACGACCTGCCGCTGTTCATTGATAACGGTTTCATCCGTGTGCTCGACGCCTTTGTGGAAAACGACGGCACCAAGGGCGTGACCGAGCTCGGCATCATCGTCGACAACGCATCCAAGGTTGATTTCGACGACTGCGTTGCGGGCGGGCCATGCGAGGCGGCTACCGGCTACATCGCCCACGTCCAAAATCGATCGCACGCCGATCTCGACGAGCCGCGCGTTGCGGTCACGACCACCGACGGTGTGGCGCATCCCGAAAAACGCAACAACCTCGCGGCCGTCCTGCAAAGCGGTGACAAGCCGATCTCGCTGCGGACGTTCGACCAAGAGGACCTACGCGGTAGCGTGGAGTTGTATCTTCGTCCTCAGTTCGACCCGACCGAGGCTGGCCTGCACGGTGTGTTCAGCTACGGCAGTTGCGATACGACGGACGCAGAACTGATGCCACAGGCCCGTATCGAGGACGGGGGGCTGGTCATGCGCATGGTGTACGACGGGCAGGCGTTCGAGGCTTCGGTCGAAGCGGCCAGCGTTGGGTTGGCCCAAGGGCAGTGGACGCACCTGGCATTCAACTGGGAGCTTCCGGTCGAGTCGCTCACTGTCGCGCACGACGACGCTTCAGAGTTGGCCGCTGCACTCCCGGGTATGCTTCCCGACCTCAGCAAGCATCAAGTTGCACTGGTGCTCGCAACCGGCCTGGAGAAACCGCTGGCAACCACCTACAAGCGCCAGCAGGGCGAAGGCACGATGACGATCTTCGTCAACGGGCAAGCGGTCGTCGAGGCGCCGTTGGGTGACGCAACTTCGGCGCGTGAATGCTTGGCCGCGGCCGATGTGCTCAGCGGCGAGACCTACGAGGTCAACGGGCAGACCTTCCCCGAGTTCATCCCCTACGCCCGCTATGACCGCACTGGCGGCGACGTGGTCGCGTTCTCCGCTGAGCAGGTCCTCGGTACCAAGTGCAAGGCCTACAAGGTCCGCAATACCACCGCGTTCTTCGGCTGCGCTGGATCGGACGCGGTCAACATCGACGCAGACTTCGATGACATCACGTTGGTCTGGGGCCCGGGTCGCACCGAGTTCAGCAACATCGACCACGAGACCGGAGCGCCGACGACCTGGCCTATCGGCGTGACGTACGGCCCTGAGCGCATGCGGCTGTAGTCTTCTCTACTTGTCGGTCTGGGCACGTGGGCTCAGACCGGCGGCAAGCCACCACAGCGCGACACTGCACAGCAGGCTTGCCGGTGGAATGACCCACGGTTGCTGGACGAACACGCCAACAACGTGGAGAGCCGTCGCCACCCCAACGACCGCGAGTCGGACCTGGGCGTAGCGGCCAAGCCACCGGGGGACGGATGTCTTGCCGCGAAGCCAGGCGATGCCAGGCGAGACCAGCACCAAGTCGGTCGCCAGCAGGCTCAGTACCAACTCGTTGTCCCCAAGCTCGGGGACCGACGAAGCGACCGATAGCAGCGTAATCAGCAAGCCCACCGCGCCTAGCGGCAGGCTCCACATCAGCAGCCACAGCCCGTGCAGACGCGTGGGGGTGGTGCTCCGGCGGCGCAGGCCCAGCGCGCCCAGCATCACCAACGTCGCGGCGATGGGGGCAAACCAGTAGGTTATCCGCGTCGGGCTCACCGTCGCGGGCTGCCCACCGCGCTCCGCCAGCAGTTCGGGCGCGGAAGCCAGGGGCACCATCGCGCCACCGCCCGCGGGGTCGGCGACGATGACGTCTTGCAGATACGCGCGCATGCGATCGGGCCACATCATCGCGAAGAAACGATCGATCTGTGCCTCGTGGGCGCGGCCGAAGACCGCGTCCCCGAGCAGGGCGGTCGCGATGTCTCCGTCGAACGTGAGCTGTTGGTAGTCGCGCACTGTCCACGGATCGGGATCGGACAACTGCGCGTGGATCGTTCCGCCCAGTACCTCGTCCAGCAGCGTGCGTAGCTCCGTGGTGCAGGTGCGGCGGAGGTAGTGGTAGGGGTACTCGCGGTTTTCGGGCAGCACCGTGTGCTGCAGCGCTGCGGCGACACGACCGGCTTGCATCGTTGTCAGCGCGAGTCGCTGCCGGAAGACGTCGCGGTTTTGCATGGGCCCGTAGAACTCCACCGTGTCGTACAGGTCGCCTGAGATCGCGAGGCGAAAGCGGGCGACGCCGAAGATGAACCGCGGCCCAAGCCATGGATCGCCGAAATCCGCGTCGCCGTAGTTGTAGACCGTGGTCATCTCGCGCCCGTCCGGCCAAGCCTCGACCACGGCGAGCGCGGCGTGTCCCGCACGCGTGAACAGGGCATCGCCAGGTCCCACGGTAATGAGCTCGATGCGAACCTCGGCGGAGGGGGCGGCCCGGGCGATTTGGGGTAGCAGTCCACTGAGCACGAGGCCGATGACCAGGCCCATGAGCCGGCCGATGACCAGGCCCATGATTGGGTGCGGTGGTCCAAACGCAGACCGACGGATGGTCCGTGCCTCCAGCCGACGGTTGAAGCGTGTGCTCGTCACGGGCTGCGAGCCTACGATCGCTGCCTATCGCCCACCAA
>JAESSZ010000354.1 GCA_016763875.1 Nannocystaceae bacterium | reverse complement strand
GGTAGGGACGAAACCCGGGGTCCCGCCGCCGTTTCTAAACTCGACAATCCATGAAACTTATCGGTTTTCTGCTTCTCCTGGTCTTCTGTTGGCCGTTGGCACTGCTCGCGTTGCTGGCCTACCCGGTCATATGGCTGCTGCTTCTGCCGTTTCGGCTATTGGGCGTCGTGGTCGATGGCGCGCTCGAGACAGTCGCGGCGATCGTCACGCTGCCGGCACGGCTGCTCGGCTACAGCCCGCGACGCCGCTGAAGGCCGTGTATCGTGCGCGGCCGGCTTCAGACGGCCGGCCCAGCATGACTGCCTCGACCTACCGCCTGCGTCCGGCTCGTCTCGACGAACTGCCGCGACTGTCTGAAATCGAAGACGAGGCCGGGAAGATGTACGCCGAGGCCGAGATTCCGGCCGACCTGCCGGGCCTCTCGCTCGAAGCGTTCGCCGACGCGCAACGCGAGGGCATGCTGTGGGTTGTCGCGGATACCGCCGACGCCCCTGCCGCGTTCGCGCTGTGTTGGCGACGGCCGAATGCGATCCACTTGCGAGAGCTCGACGTCGCCCCGGCTCACATGCACCAAAGGTTGGGGCGACGGCTAATCGAAGAGGTTCGCAACCTCGCGTCGCGCGAAGGGCGGGCGCTGGTGACTCTGACCACATTCGCGGAGGTTCCCTGGAACGCCCCGCTGTACCGTCGCTACGGGTTCGTCGAAGTACCAACGGAGTCGCAGCTGCCCTGGCTCGCGGAGATCCGCGCCCAGGAGGAGCGTGAGGGCCTGGACCGCTGGCCGCGGCTCGCGATGGCATACAGCGCCAAGCCGGACGCGCCCGCATCGTGGTCAAGACCGCCCTAGCCCTGCACCTGAGGTCAGGTCCACTCGCAGACGGTGAGCCCCATCACCACTGGGGTGCAGGTCATGCCCGTGGGACAGTCGTTGAAGATGAAGTTGCAGCCGATGATCCCGCAGTAGTTTGCGTCGAAGGCAGGGAAGCCCAGCAAGAACTCGCAGTCTGCGGTCAAGGTGGTCCCAGCGGGCGCATCGGGGCACATCATCGCGTTGGCACATGTGGTCGTACAGAACCCGCCGACCCCAGCTTCGAGGCAAACCTCGCCTGGTTGATCGCAGGTGCCGTTGGCGTTACACGGCTCATAGGCGTCGCTCGGCGTCACGCCAGTTTCCGAAGACCCCTCAGAGGAACCGCCGTCCGTACTCGTGCTCTCGGCAGAGCCGTCCGTCGTCGCACCGTCCGTCACGCTTCCTGTCGTCGCGTTGTCCGTCGTCCCGCCGTCCGTACTCGTACCGTCCGTCGTCGCACCGTCCATCACGCCGGACTCGTTTTCTCCGGTCGAACTCACGCTGCTGGCGTCCGTCCCGCCGTTCCCAGAGGACGCACCGGTGACAAGCCCCGTATCGGTCGTCCCCGAGCGACCGGTCGTCCCATCGGCGCTGGCCTCCACGGTCTCCTCGCTGCCACCGCTGTCGCTGGTCCGACCGTCGGCGTCGTTGGTACCCGCGGAACCACCACCACTCGAGAAATCGGGTGTTTCGCCGTCACCGACGTTGCACGCAAACCCTACGCCCACGGCCATCGCAACGGTGAATATCGTGCGTCGTTCCAAGTACATTCGGCAGCCCCTGCTACCAAGCAGAGTCGCCTAGGGCGCAGGCGGAAGGCAAGCGTGGATTTGCTTCGCGACCAACACCGTCCGACATGCGATAACCCAAAGCGCATGGTCGTCCGCACGCCCTCGTCGCGAGGCTCTCGGCTCAGAGCGTTCGCTGCGGCACGGCGTACCGCGCTGGTCGTCTCGGCAATCGCCCTGGGTGCGGCCGCGGCCTCTGTGCTGCAGATCGCGTGCGTACTGCCCAATGATGTCGTCGGCGTGACCGGGGCCAGCGGTCAGAGCGGTACAGCCGACAACGAGTCGGCGCCGGACTCGACCGCGGACGACGGAATGTCGAACGAAGCGTCAGTCACAGGGACAGCGCCGCCGCGAGAGACCTGCGACGGTGTGTGCTCATGCGAAGCATCGTGCAGTGAATCCTGCGATCCGCTGAGCGGCGGCTGCGTCTGGGACTGCAGCAGCGCGGCGGACCGCGACCTTGCGTGCGGTTCGGGCGACTGCGTGGTCGACTGCACCGACGATGCCACCTGCGACGTTGCCTGCGACGGACCGAACTGCGTGATGGACTGCACCAGCGCCGAGCGCTGCGCCATGGCAACCAGCAACAGCAACGGCCACGTCATGACCTGCGTGGACACACCCGAGTGCGTGCTCGACTGCCCCGCTGGCGATTGTCAGCTCGACTGCAGCAACGCAACGACGTGCCGGATCACGAACTGCGCCACGGACTGCCTCCTGACCTGCTCCGGCGTCGAGACCTGCGACAACAGCTGCAACGACCCCCTCGCGGGATGCATCACGACGGTCTGACCTGCTGAGGCAGGTGGTCCGCAGGAAGAGATCTCCGACATGCATTCCCTGCACCCACGCAGACTATTTCCTCCAATTTAGTAACGCGTATCACATATTTCTCACTTCATTATGACGAGAATCGAGCGATACCCCCCTGGGAAACACGCACGATGTCATCGCTCCAGATCTACCTCCCAGCGACCATTATCGCCCTTTCCGGCTTCGCGTGCAGCAAGTCAAAACAGGCCACATCTCCGCCGATAGCTGCCATAGCTGCCGTCGATGAGGCGCCTGAACCTGAACCCGAACCTGAGCCGGCCCCGCCAACGCGACGGGTCGGAGACGACGCCATCGCTGTCGGCACCTTTAACCTCCAATGGGCGCACGACCCACTCGGTGACGCACCCAAACTCGCAAAACGGTACCGCGCGAAGTCCGACGAAGACTGGGAATGGAAGGTCGCCCAAATCGCCCAACTCTTGGCCGATGAGCGGCTCGACGTCGTCGCCTTGCAGGAGTTGGGAGGGGAGTCTGAGGTTACCGACATCGCACTGGCAGTCGAGCGGCTCGGCGGCCCGTCGTACGACTGGGCATTCCTAGAAAGTACCGACCGCCTCGCAGGCCACCACGTCGCGATTCTCTCGCGCTTTCCCATCGAGTCGCACCAACGCTTCGACATCCACATGCGGCGCCACCTCGCGGCAGACATCGCACTGCCAGATGAAACGACCGTCACTTTCGTCGCGATGCACGCGGCAGGAGGCAAGTACCCGTCCAACGAGCAGGCCCGCGCCAAGCAAGCCAAGGCGCTGAAGCGCGCACTGAAATCGCTGCAGGCCGAGCACCCGGTCATCCTGCTCGGCACGATGAACTCACCGCATCTGCCTGGCGCCAAGAAATACCGAACAAGCAGCGCAGGCGTTCTTTCCGGCCGCACAACCAGGCGCGAGGACGACGACTGCTTCGACTCCGCCGAGTTCCTCACCGGACAATCGACCACGGTGAGTGGCGCCACCGCCGACAGGATCGTGTCGTGCGGACTTGAGATCGCAGACGTCGAGCTCGTGGGGCATGACGCCATTGTTCGGGACGAAGCGGATCCCAACGGTCGCGTTTGGTCCGAGATTCCGATCGAAGAGGCGCCCTATCGTGACGTCAGCGACCACCTCGTGCTTTGGGCCGAGATCACCCTACCGCCACCACCCGAACCGCCGGAGACCGCGGGTGACGCGACCGCATCGCCCTAACGTGCCCTACCCCTCGAAGCGCCCGATTTTCTGCAAGTAGGCCTTTGCCAGGCCGTAGTTGTCGTGGTCGTCGGGGTGAAAACTGGGGCGCAGGTACTCGACGAACCCGCGCCACAGATAGTTCCGGTTTTGGCCGCGAGCCTTGGCCGCAGCGCGCTCGCGCTTGGCTTGCGCGCGCGTGATGCCTTCCTGCTTGAGCAACATCTTCGCCGCGCTCCGCCAGAAATACAGCATGCCGGCGAGCCCCAACACCATGCCGCTCACCCGAACCCAGTAGCGGTCGTCGACCTTCTTCAACACGTCGAACGCGACCGACTTGTGCTCGATCTCTTCGCAGGCGTGCCACCGAAGCAGGTCACGCATCACGGGGTACGCGTTGTCCAGCTCGCTGGACAGCAGCCCTTGCTCTGCCAACGTCGCCGTCAGATGCTCAAGTGCCGCGGTCGCGGCCAGGCGGATATTGGGCGGAAACCGCTGCTCAACCTTCCCGAACGCAGCACGCTCGTACCATTGCAACCAAGTCTGGATGTCGAAGCCCTGTGACTCGAGCACACGAAACGCCCCCTCGTGCTCATGACCGTGGCTGCCTTCCTGGCCAAAAAAAGCTCGGCAACGCTCAAGGAGCTCGGGGTCGTCCGCGATCTCGGGCAGATAGTGCTTCACACTCCTGATGAAAAAACGCTCCCCCTCTGGGAACACCAAGTTCAAACCGTTGGCGACGTGCGTGGCCCAAGCGTTTCCGAAAAACCAGTGACGGGGCACGCCTGAGAAGTCGAAGCCCATCTTCCGCACGCGAATCTGGGGCCGCGACGCTGCGGGGGTCGTGGCCGTGACGGGGTCGACGGAAGACGCGGAAGTTGAGATCGCTGCGCTGGTCATGGACTCGACTTGAACCTGATTCAAGTTCAGATTTAGCACGAGTTGAACTAAGGTCAACTCAGTATGTGGTACTAGTGCGTGATGGGCGCGCCGCTACGCAGCCGGCTCCAGATGGACGAGCGCCGCGCTCAACTCATCGAGACTGGTCTCGAGTTGTTCGGCACGCGTTCCTACGAGGACGTCTCGATCGACGTTATCGCGGAGCGGGCCAACGTATCCAAGGGGCTGCTGTACCACTACTTTGGCGGCAAACGGGCGTTCTATCTGGAGGTCGTTCGCAACGCCGCCCGCGCGCTTTTGAACGCGACGCAGACCGATCCAGCACTGCCTTCGCTGCTGCGCGGCCTCGAAGCGATCCAGCGCTATCTGGACTTTGTGTGTGACAACGCGCCGCAGTACGCCGCGCTGGTCACAGGCGGGCTGGGTGCCGATCCGGAGGTCGCCGCCATCATCGAGCACTCGCGCATGGTGTTCGTCGGGCGAATCTTGCTTGAGCTGGGACTCACCGAACCACGGCCGATCTTCCGGCTAGCGCTGCGCGGTTGGATCGGCGGCGTGGAGGCCTCGTCGCTTGAGTGGCTCGCCCGACGTGACGTGCCGCGGCAGACTTTCGTCCAGATGATCCTGATGAGTCTGCGGGCCACCCTCACCACCGCGGCGACGCTCGATCCCGAGGCAGGGGTCGACCTCGAGGAGTTTGCGATACCCGACATCGGGAGCCTCTCCACCGCCATTGCGTCGAGTCCTAAAGCAAACAAAGACAGTTGAAAGCGCGGCCGTGTGGCGAGCGTTCGGAACACATGAGCAAATCCATAACCCCAGTGAGCACGCTGCTGACGGTCATCGTTGGTATCGGCCTTGGAGCCTGCACCCCGAAGAAAGACACGGCTGTACCAGGTACGGACCCTGTCGCTTGCACCGAAGAGGCGAAGGTCTGTGACGATGGCAGTTCCGTCGGTCGCGAAGGTCCGGACTGCGAGTTCGCGGCCTGCCCCGATGATGCGATCCCGCTCAACGACGATCCCCCTGCAGATCCACCGATCGAGGAACAAGCCGAGCAAGAGCCGGATGCCGACGCAGCGTCGGCCGAAGCGCAGTAGGTTCGCTATCGGTGCTCCGGGGTCTCGCCCGGAGCACCCTTGTCGTCCGCGCCCAGCTAACGTGGTCTGGCGCGGACGCAGATCATCAGATCCGGGTTGTCCAGGTACCTCGGTGCGGTCCGACTCCCCGTGGCCGCCGCGTAGGCCACGAGCAACGCTTGAAACGCCGCGACCGCCTCGGACTCAGGCTGCACCGCCGTCACCAGGTCCCGGTTGAGTCGGCTTTCCTGGCTACGCGGAAGCCAAAGTGTGCCTCCGGTCATGCCGGCCCCGACGTTGGCCGAGGCCTCACCTAGAACGACCACGGTCCCCCCGGTCATGTATTCGCACGCGTGCAGGCCAACGCCTTCCACCACCGCGACCGCCCCCGAGTTGCGAACCGCAAAACGATCGCCCGCGCGCCCAAGCACAAACAACTGGCCTCCGGTGGCCCCGTACAGGCAGCAGTTACCGACGATGACGTTGTCCTCGGGGACAAACGTCGAGGCTGCGGGTGGGCGAATCAACACGCTGCCGCTGGACATCGACTTCGCGACGGAATCGTTGGCCTCCCCGCGCAGCACGATGTCGATCCCGCCAGTGGTGAACGCGGCGAATCCCTGCCCCGCGCTGCCTTCGAACGCGAGTCGAACCGTGTCGGCCACAGGATCGTAGTTACGGTAGTTCGGGGTAATCCCGTCGCGCCCATCGGCCCGCAGTCGCTGCGCGCGACGCCCGAGTTCGCCCGCAAGTCCGGCCCCAATCGCTCGGTCCGAGCTGACCACAAGATAACTCGCACGCACACTTTCCCCACGCTGCACCGAGGGCATCACGTCCTGCACGATGTGGCGGTTGAGTCGACTCAGCTCGCTTGTCGCAGGCTCCGAGCGCGACACCACGCTCACCGGCAGCAACAAAGGTCCGAGATCCAGCCCCCGATCCGCCACCAGATCAAAGAATCGTGGGTTGGCGCGAAGGAAGCGACGCTGCCCGACGACGTCCTCGAGACTGCGCACGCCCAGTGTCGCCAACTCACCGCGAACCTCCTCGCCAAGCCCGCGTACGAACGACTCGATCTGCTCAGGCGTGCCTTTGTACTTGGCCTTGAACTTCGGATCGTGGGTCGCGATGCCGGTCGGGCAGCGGTTCTTTTCGCAGATCCTCGCCATGATGCAGCCCTGCGCGATGAGCAACGTCTTACCGAAGCCGAACTCATCGGCGCCCATTGCAGCGGCCATCACGACGTCGCGACCCGAGGTGAGTCCCCCGTCGACACGCAAACGAACATGCTCGCGCAAGCCGAGTTCGGTGAGCACCCGGTCCGCTTCAACCAAGCCGAGCTCCCACGGCCAACCCGCATGTTTCATGGAGCTGATCGGCGCTGCCCCGGTCCCGCCATCGGCCCCCGAGATCTGAACCACCTTGGCGCCAGCCTTGACCACGCCCGCCGCGATGGTCCCGATGCCCGGCCCCGACACCAACTTCACACACACGGGGGTGCCCGGGCAGACCTGCTCGAGCTCGTAGATGAGTTCCTTGAGGTCTTCGATGCTGTAGATGTCGTGCAACGGGGGCGGCGAAATAAGCCCGACACCAACCGAGGCACGCCGTGCGCGAGCGATGTGCTCGTCGACCTTAATACCCATCAACTGGCCGCCTTCACCCGGTTTGGCGCCTTGGGCAACCTTGATCTCGATCTCGGTGGCCGACGCCAGGTACTCGGCATCCACCCCAAAACGACCCGAGGCAACCTGCTTGGTCACGGCCGTCGTACCGTCGATAAAGTAGTACGGGTTTTCCCCGCCCTCACCGCTATTGCAGCGAGCACCAACGCGCCGCATCGCGATGAAAATGTCGCGCTGCGCCTCGGCACTGATCGCGCCAAACGACATCGCGCCCGATCCGAATCGCCGCAGGATTCCACTCGCGGGCTCAACGTCCCCGACTGCCACGGGCGTCTCGAGCGGACGCAGCGAGAGCAAATGTCGCGGACTCACCGGCTCCGCCTGACTGCCTGCCTGCGCGTAGGCATCGCGTAGCTCGTCTTCGGTGCGTCCCTGCAGTCGCCCGCGCACCAGGTCGTGCACCAGTTTCGCCCGCGCGACCGTCTTGGAGTGTCGCTCGCCCTCCGCACTGCGGTTGCGCTCCTTGAGTTGATGCGTGCTCGGCAGCGGCTCCCGCAGATCGACATCCGCAAGCGCCTGCATCTCGCGGACGATTCGAGCGCCCAGCTGATGCAGCTCAAGGCCTCCCAGCGGACTCTCGATCCCCCCGAAGTAGCGCCGTACCAGCTTAGGGCCGAGACCCAGAGCCGAGAACAACTTCGAGCTCTGGTAGCTGCGCACCACCGAGATGCCCATCTTGCTCATGATCTTGAGCAACCCCTGGCACAACGCGTCGATGAGACGTTTTTCCTTAGCGTCGGCGAACAACGGCCCAAGTTTGGCGTGCTCGGAGAACCGCGCGAACTCCAGTGCGAGGTGAGGACACACCGCCGTCGCACCAAACCCGATAGCGCACGCGACTTGGTGGGTGGTACGGATATCACCAACCTCGAGCACGATTGACGCGCGCAAGCGTTGACCAGTCTCGTTGAGCGCGGTGACCACGGCACGAAGCGCGAGCAGGCTAGGGACCGGCGGCGCGTCTAAACGAGCGGCCCGGTCGGTGAGCAGAACGACCGTGTAGCCATCGTCCACCGCTTCGCGGGACTGGTCCCCAATGCGAGTCAGCGCTTCCTGCAAACCGTCGCCTTCGTGTGCACCACCGGAAGGGTCGAACGTACAGTCGATCTCTGCGACCAACGTACGCAAACTCGTGGGTCGCCGATGGGTCAGCAGGCGAAGGATCTGCATCTGCAGCAAGCTCAAGACCGGCCGGTCCACTCGCAACGCGGGCGAGGGAGGAATGAGTTCCTTGGGGGCAAATATGTTGGGACGTGCGCCGAGATGCGTCTCGAGGTCGGTCACCATCGACTCACGCAGGTAGTCCAGCGGCGGATTGGTGACTTGGGCGAACCGCTGCACCATGAAGTCGTACAGCGAGCGTCGCTCCTCCGAAAGAATGGCCAACCGAGCCGTGTCGCCCATCGAGCTAATCGCCTCCTTGCCGTCGATAATCATCGGGACCAACACGCGGTTGACCTCCTCGAGATCCAACCCAAACAGCGCAAGGCGACCGAGCACTTGCGGGGTTATCGTAGGGGGCGACGCCGCCAAGACTTCCGGTTCAATGTAGTCCGGAACCTCCCGCAACGGCACCAAGCGGGGGTCGAACGCCCAACCCTTGTTCTCGCGGGACTCACTGGGATCGCGAAAGTGGACCTTGCCGCTCGCCAAACGAACCGTCGCACCACCGCCTGCGTGAAGCGTGCCTTTTTCCGTGATGGCCGCTTCGTCCAGGCCAAACACCCCAGCTTCCGAAGCCAGACAGAATATGTCGCGGGTCCGACACCAGCGCGCAGGTCGGAAGCCGTTGCGGTCGAGCCGAGCCCCGACCACCTCACCGTTGCCGTAGGCGATGAGCGCGGGCCCGTCCCAGGGTTCCATCGCTCGCCCCCAGAACGAGTAGAAATTCGAGTCCGATGCGGCGGGCGGCACCATGATCGCGAGGATGTCGTCGAGGTGCGGGATGCTGCTGCGGTACTTCAGCGCCTCGACCATCTCGTTGAGACTGCCCGAGTCGCTGACTTCGACATGGGTCAGCAGTTCGTCGGGAGCCAAACCCAGCGCCCGCTCACGGGAGTAGGCCCACGAGCGATTGCCTGCGATCGTGTTGATCTCGCCGTTATGCGCGATCAATCGAAATGGCTGGGTCTTGTCCCAACTCGAACGCGTGTTGGTGGAAAAGCGTCGGTGGAACAGTGCGAATCGCGTCTTGAAGCGCGGATTGGCGAGGTCCGGATAGAACTGTTCGAGGTCTGCAGAGCGAACCATCGCTTTGTAGACGATGGTGGTCGTCGACAGCGAAGTGAAGAACAGATCCCGCCAAGCGCCCGCGCGCCGCAGTCGTGTGCGCGCCATCTGTTTCGCCTGATACAGCAGCGTGTTGAATGCGTGATTACTGCCGCAGTGCGACGGTCGCTCGATGAATGCGTGCCAGATTGCTGGCACGCGCTGGCGCGCAACCTCCCCAAGAACGTCGAGGTTGGCGGGTACGTCGCGGTAGCCCGCAACGCGCAGACCCAGAAACTCGAACGCCGACTCCATCGCAGCCAGAGCGACCCGCTGCCGCGATTCGTCCTGAGAGACGAACAGCGTTGCGACCGCGACCGAGCCCGGGTCGTACCCGAGCAGGTCGAAGGGAATGTCGGTCATGATTCCCGCGCCGTCACCACTGCGCCCGTCAGCCGCACACGCGCCGCGGTGCTCCATGGCGACGAGACCTCGCAGGGCCAGCCGCAAATGCAGGTGCGTCGCCTCGCCGTGCAAACCCGCGACAAACCCCACCCCACATGCGCTGTGTTCCCTTACCACTGGGCTCGGAACGTAGCAGTCGCCCGGGTGCCACATCAGGGTTAGCCACTTACATATTGGCGGCGTCGACGCCGCCGTACCACATTAGTGTCAAGGATCGCGTGCAACGGCGTCTTGAGCCTTGCGCGAACATTACGGTCCGGGCTGTAATCCCCCCGCCGCAGGAGAATCTTGGCTTCCGTGACTGGACTCCGACCACACCCCAGGCTCGTAGCGAAACTCGCAGCAGCGTTCGCTGTTTTTGTTCCGCTGACCCCGGGCATGGCGCCTCAGATGCCCGCACCCGCGATCGAGCTTCCGGTCGCGCTGGGCACCCCAGCCGCGATCTTGCCCTGGCAACCCGCGGCCCCAGTCCAAACCAATGACCCCGACCCCACCGAAGAAGACCTCAGCATCGTCCGGTGGTCCGTTGACGAAGCCAAGACCTTGGCCCAGCTCAGCTGGACGTGGAGTATCTCGCAGCGACGGCTCGCGCGGCTGAATCCCGGACTGGCACCGCACGACGTGTTGGCGCCAGGCACAACGGTTCGGGTGCACGAGGCGGACGACGAGGACGTCACGCAGTCGATAGGTGCGCCCAATCGCGGCCGTTTGGTGCACGGCATTCCCATGCCAGAGGGGGACTCGTGGAGCATGAAACCCGGTCGGCAGCGGGTGTACGGCACCGTCGAGACCGTCCGTACCCTTCGCGATGCACTGCTCGCTTACGGCCGAGCTTTCGACGATGCGCCGCGGGTACAGATCCGCGACCTTTCGGCGTTGCGGGGCGGCAAAATAGCCCCCCACCGATCGCATCAGTCGGGCCGCGATGTCGACATCGGCTTCGTGCTCAATACGCCGCCCGAGCAAACCCGTCGGGTCGGTGAAAATACCTTCGACCGCGAAAAGAACTGGTTTCTCGTGCGGGCGCTGATCGACTCCGGACAGGTCCAGTCGATCTACACCAGTGGCAAAGCGAAACGTTGGCTGCTAGCGGCGGCCGCGAAGGAGCTGACCGCGGACGAGCTACCTCGCTACTTCGACCTCATCTCGTACGAACGAGGCCATAGTCAGCACATGCACGTCCGCTTTCGATGCGCCGACGAGCACGGTGCCTGCCAGGGTCGCTCCAAGCAACGCCCGAAGCGCGCGGCACGGCCGAGCGCATAAACCGCCAACGAACTTCCGTCGCATCGGATGCACCGAGGGTGGCTACAGTAGCCACCCCGTTCGCCGAATCGGGCTCGAAACCGAGCAGAGACGGTGTTCTGGCGTGTCCGATGTAGGCACGTTCCCTGCACAGTGCGGGTTCGATGCTTCGGTACCTGAGCCCCCTTTTCATCGCTTCCGCGCTGGCCGCCTGCTCCGTATCCAACAGCGGCCCAGACAGCAGCGGTGCCGGGGCCGAACGTGGCAATCTCGGCAAAACAGACGCGATTGGGAGTTGCGAGCTACCCGACGGCACGGACGCGTGTGGCGGCAAGGGAACCGGCACGTGTTGGTGTGATGATCTTTGCGTCGACTACGGCGACTGCTGCAGCGACGCGGGTGCCGTCTGCGAGATCGACGACGCTGGAGACGACGCCGAAGACGATGCCGGAGATGACGGTGAAGTCTGCGGCGAGGTGCTCTGCGCCCTGTTCTGCGAGAACGGATTTCAGACGGACGAAAATGGCTGCGAAGTCTGTGCGTGTGAGGGCCAGTTCTGTGGCGGCATCGCGGCGATCCAATGCCCTCCTGGCCAGATCTGCACGGGCGTGGCCGACTTCCCGGATGCGGGCGGAACCTGCGAGTCCCTGCCGTTTTGCGGAGGCTTTGCGGGCATCGCCTGCCCCGACGGCCTGGTCTGCGTCGACGTTCCGGGCGACGGCTGCGATCCCCCACAGGGCGCCGACTGCGGTGGCATGTGCGTGCCCCCGCCCGAGCCCACTGGCCCCACCTGCGAAGGTAACTGCGACGGGCCGGCCGACGGTGGCTCGTGCTGGTGCGACGAAGCGTGCGCCGGTTATGGCGACTGCTGCGACGACTACGCCGAGGCCTGCACCGAGCCCGACCCCACTGGCATGGCCTGTGGCGAAGAGGTCTGTGCGGTGGACGAAGTGTGCGTGACACAGGTGACGCAACTGGGCCCGGTCACCGCCTGCGAGACTGTCGACGCGAGTTGCGAAGAGGGCGAGCCGTCGTGCTCATGCATGGGCCAAGACGTATGCACAGGCGTGTTCGACGTCTGCAGCGACAATGACGACGGTGGCTTGTCCTGCCACTGTCCGGTCTGCTAGCCGCAGTCTCAGATCGCGGGCCCGTCGCGCGTCAGAACCACACTCGGATGCCGGCCAGCGGCCCCTGCATCGCGACGTCCCCCACCCTCCGGTACTCGTAGCCGGCGTACACTTGCACGCCGCGAAAGACCGCTCCCACCGTGACCTGGGCCAACGCAGAAGGCGCTTTGTACAACGTGCCGTAGTCCACCCGTGCCGACACCGTAAACGGCTGCACGGGAAAAATCTCGATGTCAGCGGTGATGTTGGGGCCGGTGGCGTACTCGCGATGACCCTGGCCTGGGGTCCTCCCGTCGATCATGTACTGCGCACCGCCACCAACCCGAACTCGCATTCGAGGTCGCATGATCACAGTGATCCGCGCGTTGGTGCTGCCGAGGTACATCGCGTCCCGGAAGCGACCTTCCACCAACCAGTCGAGGTCGCTGCCGATGCCCAGCCGCCAGTAGTCGAAGTCCAGGCCGAATCCGGTTTTCCAAACGTTCTTACCGAGGTAGCCCGTCTCGATATTGAGCTGCGTCGACCACATCCGGCCGCGCTCGTCCTTCTCTTTTTGGGGCACGCGTTGCACCAGACCGTCGGCGCCATTGTGGTAGGGGGTCCGGTTGTAGCGACCAACCGTTGGCCACTGAGGAGTTGCGAGCACCGCATAGCCCGTCGCGTGCCGACAGCACGAACCCGCACGTGTCACATAGACGACTTCGCGGGATCGACGGGGGCCCGACGAGCCGCCGGATGAAGAACTCGATGTTCGTTTCGGGGCGGGACGGGTCTGCGACGACCGCGAAGGGCGACTC
>JAESSZ010000353.1 GCA_016763875.1 Nannocystaceae bacterium | reverse complement strand
GCCTTCGAATCACCCTTTCGTCGTCGGCAACAAGCACGACGTTAGGCCGGTCATGTGTCCGATCGTCCATCGCCGCGGGCTGCGTCTCGAGAGGAAAAACCACACGAAACGTGGTGCCCCGCCCAAGCTCGGTCTTCACCCAAATCGCACCGTTGTGCCCGCGGACAATGCCCAGCACTGCGGACATTCCCAGGCCGTGCCCCGTGGCTTTCGTCGTAAAGAACGGGTCAAAAACCCGGTCCACCGTGGCGCGGGACATGCCGCACCCGTCGTCGGCAACCTCAAGACACACGTAGCGTCCATCGGTCACGCGCCCCGCCAGGGCGTCATCGGTCGCTGTCGCGGTCAGCGTTTCGACCTCGACAGACACATGGACTTCGCCCTCGCCACCGTCGTCTATCGCCTGCGCCGCGTTGGTGATCAGGTTCATGACAAGCTGGCGGACCTGCGTGAGGTCTGCGGTGATGTCTCGCCGAGGTCCAGGGGTGAAGTGCACACGCACGTCGTTGCGCACTGCAACCCTCGCTAACTTGACGGTCTCGTCCACGAGTTCTTCGAGATCCCCAACCTCGCCCATCACGGTTCCCTGCCCCGCGTAGGCCAGCATCTGCCGCGCAAGTGCGACCGTTCGCATCGCCGCCGTTGTCGCGTGCTGCAAGCCCTCGTACGCCTCTTGGTGGGGCTCCAGCGCCGAGAGTCCCTCGGCCACGCTTCCCAAGACAACCGTCATCAGATTGTTGACGTCGTGCGCCACGCCGCCCGCCAGGACGCTAAGACTCTCGAGGTTTTGCGACCGAAGCAGCCGCAGCTCCAGACGCCGATGTTCCTTCTCGGTCTCCTCACGCTGGGCCAAGAAACGCAGCCGACCGGCCGCCACGGCGATCTGCGCTCCCATGGCTTGGAGGTACTGCAGTTCCGGGGCGGTTGGGACACGCGGGCCCTCCTCGCCAAACGAGCCCATGCCAAACGCACCCAAACAATGGTCCAGCAGCCGCAACGGGATATTGATGATCGTCCGGCTTCCGAGTTTGGCAACGAGCTTTTTGTCTGTGAGCGGATGCGTACGAGCATCATCGACAACCACAGGACCATCCGATGCGATGACCGCCTGCACCAGCGCGTCGGTGGCGATGTCGAGAGTCGGCGCGTGTTCCCATTGGTCGCCGGAGGCCGCCCCGCTGGAGGCGAGCCGTTTGACAAACGGGCTGTCGTCCGTCGGGATGATGAAAAGCCAGAAGTTGTTGTAGGGCGTGACCTCGCGCGCCTCCACCTCTGCGAGTTCGATCAGTTCAGCGAAGGTAGAGGCGAGGTGCAGCCGCTTGGACCACTTCGCGATTCGTTGGCGTATCGCCTCGCCACGCCGCCGCTCGGTGTCGTCGTGGACAACCCCCACCACGCCGCCTTGCGGTGTGCGGCGGGCCTCAATGCGAAGATTGGCCGTGATCTCGGCGTGCCCCGGCAGCGAGGTTGCGCCTTCGATCTCGATCTCGTCGCCAACTTGGGCGAGTCCGTCCCAGGCTTTTCGCACCTGCGCGGCGAACTCATCGTCGAGCGACTCCCACAACTTGCGGCCAACAGCGTCGGCGCGTCGCGCTGAGAACAACAACGTCCAGCGACTGTTCACATCCTGGACCACGCCGCTCGCATCGGTCGCAAACGCGGCGATCGGCAGCAACGAGAACCCAGACGCCTGGTCCGAGCTGCTCATGCGACGAGAGCATACCCGGCTTCGCTGGTTAGAGTCGAATCGGATACCGAACGCCGAGGGACGACTTGCGGAAACGCGGGAAGATTGCCTTGGCGAGAGCCGACGCGACGCATCGCCCCAGCGGCGTGTTCAGGTTGCTGCCTGTAGCGTTCGCTCGCACCTCCCCCGTCGCGCCTTCGATCGACAGCTTGACGGTGATCTTTTCGCCCGGAATGCCTCCGTGTTTGGGGCCACAGGCTTGGGCCTCGGCTTTCCACGGAGCGATGGCCGCTTTGATCTGGTTCGACGTCAGGGTCTCTGGCAGCGAGGCATCGCTAGGCTCGCCACATTTCGAAGGATCGAGAATGCAGTCAGTGCCACCGTCAGTGCCAGAACTATCGGACGCGAATGGTATTTGCGGCGCAGCCTTGGACTTGGGCGCGGCCTCGCGCTTGGACTTGGGCGCGGTCCTAGGCTTGGCCCTAGGCGCAGTCCTAGGCTTTGCCTTGGGCGCGGATTTGGACTCCGACGTAGACTTGACCTTGGGCGCGGATTTGGACTCCGACGCAGGCTTGGCCTTGGGCGCGGATTTGGACGCAGGCTCGGACTCGGGCCCCTTGGCAGCGGAAACTGCGGACGGTCCGTTCTCTGATGGCGCTGCGACTGGCGGCGGCCCTTCGACCGTCGTCGTCGCAGTTGGCGTTGCCTCACCGACCCGGACAAACGCCCAGATCAAGAGCAGGGTCAGCGCGGCGGACAGCACCGCCCCCAATGTCATGGGACGTATCCAACCAACAGGCGCGGCGCCCGATATCGGCAGTCGCACGGGCAATGGACCAAGAGGCCCGCAGTGCCGTAACGTCGATAGATTGTGTTCTAGGGCGAGCAGATCGGGCGCCGCAGCACCTGTCTTGTCCCAGACGTAGTCTTCACTCATCGTCCTGACTCCCCTCGCTGGTGCCGAGTTTCTGACGAAGCAGCTTCACGCCGCGATGCAGGTTCACCCGCACCGAGCCAGCCGTCATGCCCGTCCGCATCGCGATCTCCGGTCCCGTCATCCCTTCCACGAAGCGCATCAAGAGCGGCTCTCGATACGCCACGGGTAGGGTTTGGATCACGGCGAGAAACGACAGAGCTTCGGCCGCAGCGAATGTGGTGGCGCCCCCGTGCCGAACCCCGAACGGCTCGGTTGGACGTCGGCGGCGATGGCTGTCGATGGCGCGGCGTCGCGCAATGCTGGCTATCCACCCACCGAAGGCCGCACCATCTCGCAGCTCGCTGAGGCGGCTCCACGCGAGGGCAAAGACATCTTGCACAAGATCGTCGGCGTCACGAGCGGGGGTGCGTGCGAGAATGATCGCGTGGACCATTGGCGCGTAGCCGACGTACAGCCGCGCAAATGCGTCGCTGTCGCCAGCTTGGGCTTCGCGCGCGCTCTGGATGTCCTGCGCGAGCCCCTCGACGTCATCACCGACGGGCGAGCTGCGGGTCTCCCGCGTCCCCTGCATGTCTGTTCGTTCGCCCATCTACACGCTCATCAACCAAGACGCACGGCGAGCACAAAGCGTTAGCAAGCAAACTGAGTCTGTGTCACGCCGGGCAAAACCTCGGCGTGGCCCGACGTTGTCGTTGGCGGTGGCGAAACGTTGCGTATGCTGCCGGCCATGGGCGTATCTATCCGATTTGCGACGGCCGCCGACGCCAACACACTGCATCGTTTCATCGTCGAGTTGGCGGAGTACGAACGGGAACCCGAGGCCGTTGAGGTGACGGTCGAGCAATTGGCCGAGCAACTTGAGCAGCCGTCGCCACCCTTCGAGTGCCTGCTGGCTGAACGGGACGGTGATCCGTGTGGATTTGCGCTGTTTTTTCACAGCTACTCAACCTGGCGGGGTCAGCGGTGCATGTACCTTGAGGACTTGTTCGTCCCCGAGACGTTTCGGGGCGCTGGCGTGGGCGAGTTACTCCTCGCGACATTGGCGG
>JAESSZ010000352.1 GCA_016763875.1 Nannocystaceae bacterium | reverse complement strand
GCCCTCACTCTAGGGACGCCCATCCCGCCACAATTGCACCCTACGCGCGGCCGGGTTTATCCTGGCGCGCAACGCTCTGGGAGAACCGATGCGAAACAGCACGCTGACCCTACTCGGCCTTTTGGCTATGCCCCTCGTCGCTTGCACTGGCGACGACAGCAGTACGTCCGAACGCCGCCCCTTCCGCGACTCTTGGCGCACCGTCGTCGACGCGGACTTCGTGCACACCGTTGCCGACGGTTCCTTGATCAGCGACCTCAAGATCGGTGGCCGCGAGTTCAACGACAACTTCGCCAACCGCGGCGATGTGATCGTCAACTTCGACGGCCCCCAGGACAAGATCCTCGTTGAGTTCCGGCGGCTCACAACCAACACGAACCAAGACGCTGCCGAAGCCGACTTCGATGCGATGACGCTGTGGGCCTATAACACCAGCGTCACCCAGCCGACTAAGCCCTCCGCGATGGACGATGAGGACAGATGCGGCGAGGACGCTGAGGGAAAGTCCCTACCTTGGGCTACCGGCTGCGGAGTTCGCGTCTACTACGACGGCCAAACTCAGTTGGGCCGTGCGGGTGCCGATATTCGCGTGACATTGCCGGCCGACTACCGTCGCACGGTCACTATTATCACCGAGGACGCGGATGAGGATGGCGACTACCTCAACCGCGGCAACGTATGCGTCAACGGCAGCAACGGCTCCGTCGACGTCGAACTCCAAAGCGGTACGGCCAACATCATCGTGGCTGACGGCTCGACGCCTGCGCCTGCGTGCGGTGCTCCGCCAAACACGACGTCCAACCCCTCCGACGAGGTCGAAGCTTGCGATACGTTTGAGAACTCCGACGGTGATCCCGCCGCGTGGTCGACGGACTGCTCGTGCGCGATGACCGGCATCTACGGCGTTGTTAAAGTCGAGAGCGACACGTCGGCGTCGACCAACATCACCGTCGATATCCCTGGTGACCTGTGGGCTTCGATCACGGCTGAGAACCTTGGCGACACGCCCGACAAGTGCGTCGCGACAATCGACGTTCCGGGCCTCATCCTGGATGACGCGGGCGGCAACGAGTTCAAGTGGGAAGGCAAGGGCTCCGTCAACGCACCTTCTGACGCCATCACGCCGGGCGCGGGCTACAACATTCAGGCGCGCTCCGGGCAGTGCGGGCCAGTATCGGGTACCGGCGACCCCAAGGACTTCGTGGGGCTCAACAAGGGCTCGATGCAGGACAGCGAGTTGCACGGCAATACGACCGTCTGTGTGGGTTGTATCCGCGCGATGAGTTGCGACGACCTGATCTAGTCGCGGCCTAGTCGTCCAATGCTGCGACGCTCTCGCCTTGGCGGGGGCGTCGGCAGTGACGGCGGTAGCTCAACGCAGGGTGCGCAACCACTGCTTGAGTTCTGCACGACGCTCTTCGTCCCCAGCTTCCACAAAGCCCGCGAGCGCCTCGGCGCCCAGACGACGCGCTTCATCCCGACGATCAGGCTGAGTTGCGAGGGCCTGTGCGAGGTCGAACGCGATCTCGGCCCGGTCCCCGGGCGGATCACTGTCTTTCGTGGCTCGGTACGCTTCCTCGAACAACACGATCGACTCGTCTGACTTCCCCCGCGCGCCGAGTACGACCGCGAGGTTGCGCCGCGACAAGGCGAGATCGACATGGTCGGGCGCAAGCACCCTAAGCCGCAGCGCTAATGCTTCACGGTAGCGCGCTTCCGCTTCCTCAAGCTTTCCGGCCTCCTGCAAGACGTTGCCGAAGTTCGCCAGAGACGCGGCAAGCTGTGGGTGATCTGGGCCGAGTTGTCGCTTGCGTTGCTCGATGACCACGCGATACTCGGCTTCCGACTCGACCAACTTCCCCTGTGCGCGGAGAAAAATCGCGAGGTTGTGGCGCAACGCGGCGAGCTCAGGATGGTCCACGCCCAGCCGCTTGGTGAGCAACACGATAAGCGCTCGGACCTCGGTTTCGGCCTCGGCGTGCCGCCCGGTTGAAGACAATACCGTCGCCAGGTTTCCTCGGGCGCTCGCGACGTTAGGATGCTCTGGCCCCAGCGCCGCCGTCCACCCTGCCTGCGCAATACGGTACTCCCTCTCGGCCGCCTCGAGCTCTCCCTGCATCTGCAGCACCATGGCCAAGTTGTTGTGCGACGCCGCCACCAACGGGTGCCGCTCACCCAGTGAACGCACCTCCAAGGCGAGAGCCGCTCGATGTTCGGCCAAAGCCTCGTCGTAGCGCCCCTGACTCTGCAGCGCGAGGCCGAGGTTGTTGCGCGACAATGCCACCGCGGGATGCTCGGCGCCCAATGCCTCGCGGCGGACGGCCAGCGAGACACGATACTCGACCTCGGCCGCGACGAACTCTCCACGGGAGAGCAGCACGTTGCCCAGGTTGTTACGCGACGCCGCCGTCACAGGGTTGTCAGCACCCAACGCGTCGGTCCGTAGTTTCAGCGCCAGACGCTGCTCTTGTTCTGCGCGCTCAAACTTGCCTTGCTTGCCGAGGATGAGCGCCAACTCGTTGTGCACCGACGCTTCGAGCAAAGGCTTGCCACTCGACAGGCCCATCACGACCTCCAGCAGCGCCATAGCTTCGGCCGGGCGCACCAGGCGATAGCCGAGCACATGCATGAGCTCCAGGGTTGAGGCCCGAAGCATCTCCCGCTGTCCTAGTCTCGCTGCCAGCAGCCGAGCACGTCGCGCTGCGGCCTCGGCCTCGTCATAGCGGCCAAGGTCGTCCAACACGCGGCCCAACTCGAGAGCGACCTCGGTTTGAACCGGCTCGTACTTCACCTCATCGCTACCATCATGAGCCTCGAGCACCGCTACGTGGGCACCGTCGTAGTCGCCCGCGTGACGCCGCGCGGCTGCCTTGGCGAGGCTGCTACGGATCGTGCGGACGGCGGTCGCTTCGTTGGCCGTCGGCGGCGTGACCTCGGCCTGCAGCGCCTCGACGTCGGCGCACGTCTTGAGGTCCGGGAGTTCGTCGACGACCGCGTGGGCGTTTTCTACCGCCAACACCGTCGCGGAACCCAGCACCGAAACCGCAGCATCGAGCTTGAGCCGCGCCCGGTGCAAACACGCGATGCGAAGATCCATGACCACCTCGGAGTGCTCATGACGGACTTGCGTGGCCTCGCAGGCGTCGGTGTGCATCGTCGTCCAGGCCGCCGCCCACCCATCGATACGCGGTGAAATACGCGCCCACACCCCGGGCGCAAACGCCACACGACCGTCCAGGAAGGCAGCCTCGATCTTACCGCGACGGGAAACGTCCCAGACCCCGCCCAACTGCTGTGCGGCGCCAGAGCACACCGACGTCGTCGGATCAGCTTGCGCCGCCACAACGAGGCCACCTGTCGCTACGAGCCCACCAACGACCAGCGCGGCACGACGTCGCCGCAACCCCACGGGACGCGAGAGCAACACGAGCAGTTCATCCATCGTCGCAAAGCGACACAGAGGATCGGGATGAAGCCCCCTGCGGATCGCTTCGACGACACGCGCGGACACGGCCACACCGCGCGGCCACGACGGCGGGCCTTCAAGTTTGCCGCGAAGTAGCGCCTCCATGTTGCCCTCGTACGGCGGCTCGCTGTGCAGTGCTTCCCACAGGGTGACGCAGTATGCGAACTGGTCGGCGGCCGGCGTCAGCGGGCCCACGCGGTGCTGCTCGGGGGCCATGTAGCGCGGCGTACCCAAAACGGTGCCCGCCTGCGTCAGGTCGGTGTCCGTACCGTGGAATCCCGCGCCGGTCATGGACTCCGACGCTCGGGACTCGCGATCTGCCGCGGGTCGAGCAAGGCCAAAGTCGGTCACCCGAACCCGCTCATCGTGACCCACGAGCACGTTGTCCGGTTTGAAGTCACGGTGAAGCAAGCCCTCGACGTGCGCTGCTGCGAGCCCGCGACCCGCCTGGACGACGAGGTTTAGGATCTCACTGGCGGAACGTTCCTCGTTCTTGCCCCGCTGGCGCAGCGTCTCACCAGCGACGTATTCCATGGCAAGGACAACCTGCGAGTCGCCGCCCCGCGTCGCGACATCGTAGATAGCCACGACGTTTGGGTGACTCAGCTGCGCCATCGCTCGCGCCTCGCGAACGAGTCGAGCCTCGGCTTCGGCCGACACTGCCTTCACCACTTTGAGCGCAACCTCGCGCTGAAGTTTTGGGTCATAGGCCCGAAGAACCACCCCCATACCGCCACGACCAATCTCCCCAAGGATTGCGTAACGCCCAAGCAGACTGCCCGGTTTCGCCAACTCATCCAAGCTGGGCGGGGCGTCGGGAACGTCCGCGTCACCAGTGGTCACGACCGTGTCGACGATCGCGCGCGTTACCTGGTCGTTGTTCGAGCCGGACACGGCCGCGTACATAGTACCAGGCCAGCTTGAACCCCTAAGACCGGCTCCCAAGCGCGCCCTGTTTCAGGCGGCCCCAACGTCATCATGCGTCAGTTGAATACGATCGGGCCGAGGACGGCGACGGTCTCGTTGTCGCCGATGTGCTCTGCGACCCCGTCGCCGATTCCCAGCTGCCCAGCATTGTTGATCCCCCAGCACTTGGCCTCAGACCCGACAGTCGTCACACACCCCATCGAGTTGCCCAGGTCCACATGCCGAATCTCGCTCCCAAATGGCAGGACCGCGACACTGTCGGGGAGCTCAGAGTCGCCGATGTCAGCGTTGGGCGCTCCGTTGCCCTGCGCGCCGCCATTATCCGACCCCCAGCAACGCACATCTCCCGACTCCAGGATCGCGCAGTTGCCCGCATTTCCGGCCGCGATGTAGACCGCACTGCCGCCCACCGCGACGGCACCGACAGTGGACGCATCGAAGCGATCGTCCTCGTCACCATAACCGAGCTCGCCATTCGCGTTAGCGCCCCAGCAACGGATCTCCCCGGTCTCGAGCAAGACGCACGTGTGATTGTGCCCGGCCACTACTTGCGTGACCGCAGCACTGAAGCTCAACGCTGGGACCGAGTCGGGGTGTTCGTCGTCGCCCACGCTTTCCTCGGGTGCGAAGCCGACGCCGAGCTGGCCGTGGGTATTTCCGCCCCAGCAGCGTACGTCTCCCCCTTCGAGCAGTGCGCACGTGTGGATGCCCGACGACGCGTTGGCAAGCATCAAGACATCCCCGCCAAGTTGCAGTGTTGGCAGCTCCGCGGGCGTGAGGCTCAGATCATGATTCGGTGCGGCGGTAGCGAGCCCAAGGTAGCCACGTTCGCCAAGCGACCCCCAACCGATATTCCTGCCCCAGCAGCGCACATCGCCGCTCTCAAGAAGCGCACAAACGAAACCCTTCCCGAGGACCAACTGCTTCGCCTCTCCGCCAAGTTCGAGATCGGGAAGACTGCCAGGAACCTCCGCCAGCGAGTCACCAACGATCTCGCCCACTGCCACCTCTGGGCGTCCAAGATGTCCATTAATGTTGACGCCCCAGCAACGCACACGCCCCTCAGACAGGATCACACAGGTACCAAACTCTCCTGGCGCCACGTCAAGCACGGGCTCGCCGCCCATATTAATCGGCCCGACATCGCCCGGAGTTTCGTCGTCACCGATCGTCAACTCCGCAACGCCGTAACCCAAACGACCGAACAAATCAGCACCCCAGCAGTACAACTCGCCAGCGTGGGTAGCAGCACAGGCGACGCCGGGCCCAGCAACGACATGAGACACACCAGAGGTGATGGTGCAGTCGGCCTCACACCCGTCCCCGTCGACCCGATTACCGTCATCGCAAATCTCGTTGGGATCGAGTTCGCCGTCGCCACACACTGCGACGTCACCGGTGGTGTCGCCGGTCGTATCACCGGTGCTTTCTTGCCCAGAATCATCGTCTGTTGTGGTGTCGTCGCCGGTGCTGTCGAGACCGATCGAGGTCCCGCCGACCGTGGTTCCGCTGCTCTCATCCTCGCCGTCCGATCCAATCGTGACGCCGGACCCGAGCGAAGATCCGGCTGTACTCGACGTCTGGGCTCCCGTGGAGCCATCTTGGATACCGCCGTCATCCACAGCGCGATCCGAGAAACAGCCAACAAGACCCAACGCTGAGCAGGGAATGAGAACGAGCAGTACACGTGCCACGGTCACCTGACGCCCCCAACCCGAGCGCGTCTCAGGTCGAGGACATTCTTTTTGACGCGAGCATCGGTGGGTCGATACCGTGCGCCCTGGCCAACCGGCCAGCGATGGCCTTGGACAACGGAGCACACGATCAGGAGTTCTCAGAGTTACGCGAGAGACTCGTCCGCGCCGTGCGAAAAGTGTGCCCCGCAGACATCGCGGCAGACGCAGAGGACATCGTGCAGACGACCCTGGTAAGGCTGCTCAAAGCGCGGTCCGCGGAATCAACCGCGAGCGTTGACCCGATTTCTGAGCAATATCTGAGACGCGCCGCGTACAACGGCGTCATTGATGAGGTGCGCCATCGCGCTCGCCAAAGGGCCGTGACGATGGCCAGCCAAGACCATGCAGGGAACAGCGAAGAGACGCAGGATTCTGCGCCTGTGGCGACGATCGCGGCGCGACAACTCGGAACCGCGATCGAGGACTGCCTCTTGAGTTCGAACCCAAACCGCCGCGCTGCCGTAACGTTGCACCTGATGGGCGTCGAGCACGGAACCATCGCGGGGAGGATGCGCTGGGACGCCCGTCAAGTGCGCAACAACCTACACCGCGGAATGCAGGCGCTGCGAGATTGCCTGCGTGGCAAAGGGTTCTCCCCATGAGCGAGCCCCCGGTCCCAGAGTTCGACGACGCCACACTGCGTCGCGCGCTGAGGGAAGCACCCGGCCGCGCTCCGGACTCCGATCTCACCTCGGAACAACTTCGTGCCGCAGCCGCCGGAGAACTTCCACCCGACGAAATGCAAACTGTCCTCGACGCAGCGAATCGCGATCCGGCCCTACGGCTTGGGCTTGCACTTGCTTTTGAGTTGGAGTCGGACGCGTCGGCCGCGACCACCGCCCCTGAACCGAGACGCATCCGCGACACGATCGCAGTCGCGCTCCCGATCGCTGCATGCCTCGCGTTGGTGTGGCTCGTCTGGCCGCGGCCAGAGCCGACGATCTCCGACGGGCTTGGCG
>JAESSZ010000351.1 GCA_016763875.1 Nannocystaceae bacterium | reverse complement strand
GTTGTCGCTGGCTCGGCCTCGTGGGTAGCGGTACACGGTCTGCGACACCATGGGACGGGACCGGGTTCGAGCCGCATCGCGGGCGTATGCAGCGGCGAGCGCGGCTTGAGACGGGCGGACGCGCAACCGGGCCTCAAGGTCGACAAACGTGCTGAGTGTTCGGGACGCGACCTTCATCGCGACGAACCTGCCAGCGAACCGGTGGCTTCTCCAAAAAAGGAGCGCACGAGGGCCCGATGTGGCGGAGGGCGCGGCCATGGCCTATCTTGGGGCATGTCCAGCGCTGCCATGCCCGGTCCCGACAATGCGTTGCCCGGTCGATCTGAAGCGATGGCTGTGCCCGATGTGCACTTCATCCTCGGTACGCCGCTGTCGCCGCCGTGGCCCAACGGCATCGCGACGTTGGTCGTGGGCATGGGCTGTTTTTGGGGCGCCGAACGTAAGTTCTGGACGTTGCCGGGCGTGCATAGCACCGCGGTTGGCTACGCCGCGGGCCAGACCCCGAACCCGACGTATCGCGAGGTTTGTAGCGGGGGGACGGGCCACAACGAAGTGGTGCTCATCGCGTTCGACCCCACCGAGACCAGCGACGAGGCGTTGCTGAAGGTGTTTTGGGAGAGCCACAACCCGACGCAGGGCATGCGGCAGGGCAACGACGCGGGCACGCAGTACCGTTCGGGCATCTACTGCACGACAGCCGAGCAGAAGGCGATCGCCGAGGCGTCGCGGGACGCCTTCGCGGTCAAGCTCGGCGCCGCGGGGTTCGGGCCGATCACCACCGAGATCCTCGACGCGCCACCGTTTTATTACGCCGAGGAATATCACCAGCAGTACCTGGGAAAAAATCCCAATGGCTACTGCGGGCTCGGGGGCACGGGCGTGGTCTGCCCCATCGGGCTGCCGGGCTGAGGGGCTAGGCCAGCGTGCGCGGTCGGCCGGCCTTGATCCAAGCGGCGCTGTGGTGCACGCGGTCGTACCAGGCGGCCATCCGCCCCCGCAGATCCTTGTCGAAGTCGGCGGCTCGGGCGGGCAGCAGTTGCACGCGATGGGTCAGGTAGGTGCGCCAGTACTGCACTTGGGCGTGCTCGTACGCCTGAAGTAACCCGATCGTCTCGTTGCGTGAATCGTTCAGTGCACGCTCGGCCTCGTGCTGAGCGAGCCATTGCTGCCACGACAACTCTTCGCACAAAGGGTGCACACAAAAGTGCTCGATGGCGCGCAGACGCATGCCCGGCTCGTAGGTCACCACTGCACTGCAATGCGGGCAGGTGAGGTTGACCGCGGAGAGTGCTTGCGGCGCGGCCATGGGTGCGCCGCATCCACTGCACGACAACTGCGGGGGCGCTTGGGCGACTGCACGCTGCCATACCGCGCGCGCCGCATCGGCAAACACGCGCACGCGCATCTGTTCGAGCTCGACCTCCATGCGGCCGGACAGAGTTTCGGCTTTGTGTCGCTCGCGGTCTTCAACGGCGGCCTCGAGGTCCAGCGCGTCGAACATCGGCGAGACCTTGTCCTCCCAGCTGTTCCACAGCTTGCTATCGAGCTGTTTGGCGCGAGCCTCCATTGCGCTCCAGGCGATCCCAAAGGCGCTGGTGTCGTAGTCGTTGTTGGCCAGAAGTTGAGCGCAACCCGTTTGCGCCTCCGACAGCACGGCACCAAACCGCTCGTGGATCCCCGCCAGAAACTTGTCCCATCGCGCGACTGTCTCGGGCAACGTGCTCATTGGCTGGGCTCCCCGTCGGTCTTGGGCCGCGTCATGTGGCCACCGCAGAAGGTGCACACGAGTGACTCCTCGCCATCCCGGCGGGGAGCGCCGCAGCTTTGGCACATCAGTGTCGTGGTGTGCGCGCCAGCTCGCCCTGCGGTGTGGTTCTTCGCCGTTCGCTGCGCGTTGGCAAAGATACTGGCGGTGGATGGCTTCGGTTTGTCGTCGGTCATGACAGGGGCGTGATTATGGGTCGCGAGCGGGATCTTAGGCGCCGTCGAGGTCCATCGTACCGCTGAACTGCAACCACCAGCGGAGCAGGGCCGAGGTGCCGCCGTGGTCCTTGAGTCGGTCCAGAAGTCGCGCGAGGTCCGAGCCGACTTTGGGGTCGTCTAGCAGTTTGCCGACGGTGCCCTCCGCGCGGTCAATCGAGCCGCTGATGCTCTCAAGGGCGCCCTTCTTCGACTTCTCGACCAGCGCGGCGTTGGCTTCTTCCTGTCGCCGTCCGCACGGTCAGCTCGGTGTGCGGGGTTTTCTTCCGTTCGTGTGTGTTGCGCGTCGGCCGGCCGACTGGCCAAGCGGCCGGCTCCCCAGCGTGCGCGCGTCGGGTGAAGCCTGCAAGTTGCGGAAAACTGTCAACGGTGAGGCGGCCCGAGCTGCTTGGCGAGGTCTGCCGAGTGTTTTCGGCGCGGCTGAGTCAGTGGCTGCGGCGGGCCGCCAAACGAGAGCACGGCCGGGCGAGCGTGAGCGGGTTGCATGCAGGTGTTGTGACGGTCATCTGATCAGCGACAACTAGAACTGCCGGTTTGGGCGAGTCGAGAGTGCATGTGACGCTGGAGGCGAGGAGCCTCGATTTTGGTCACAGATGCGCAAGTGCGACTGCTGAGGTAGAAAATGGACGAGGGAAAGACACAGCAAGCGGCGGGAGCAGCCGCAGGGATGAGCGTGCGTTCAGCGCGACAGTGGCAGGCGGGCTCGTCCCGCAAAATTGCGGGGAAAGTTGCGGGGTAGCGGCTACTCCTCCAGAAAGGGCGGATTTCCCCGCAATGTTGCGAGGAAATCTGCGGGATAGAATCGTGGAGAGCATCACAGAACTTGGTACTTGGTTGAGGGTCCGGAACCCGAGCGCTTGGCCAGCCCAAGTTCGGCGAATTTCTTGAGGTGGTTGAGAGCGGTGCGGTTCGAGACGCCCATTGCGTTTTCGTATTCGCTTGTGGTCACGGTGCGGTTCGAGACGACCCACTCCCAACCCTTGCGCGCGGACTTACTAAGTTGGGCGAGCGTTTTCTCGGGCAGCGCCTGGGTGGCGGCAGCGGCGGTGCGGTAGAGGATCAGGTCAAGGTAGGGATCGTTGAACCGAAACATCGGGAGCGGGAGCCCAGCCTCCGTCGCCTTCGTGCGCATGGACTTGAGGCCGAACCCGCGTTCCTCCGCGAGTTCCATGGTGCTGAAGACCGCATGCAGGCGCGGATTTCGGCTGACCATGGGCGCGGAGAAGGACTGCAGTTGCTCGATGGTGATCGGGTCGACGGGGGCTCCGGGACTGCGGATGGTAACGGTGTCGCCTTCGATGACGAGCTGGATCTTGCTGCCCGGGATGTCGTAGTCGCGGTGGACGAGGGCGTTGACGATTCCTTCACGGACGAGTTCGTAGAAGGCATCATTGACGCGTTTCCGTTGGGCATTCGAGCGGTCAATGGTATCCGGTAGTTTTCCGCGCAGCCAGGAGATCACCTGTTCGGGCCCCACCACCATCGGACCGTCGAAATCCTTGGGGTCTTCTCCATCAGACCCGTGATGGGTCGCGAGAATGCCGGACTGGGCGAGGATGTCCCGTGGATGTTCCCCGAATAGCAGGTGAGCGAACCGAGTCGGCGAGAGTGTCCCGTCGTCGGACATTACCAGCAGGCCCTGGTGGGCGAGTCGGCGATGAAACTCCTCGTCGCCGTTGGTTTCCTCTTTGAAGAGAAAGCTGCGGTAGTGGGAAAGCGCTTTGGCATCGAGGTCGTTCAGAGTGACCTGCGGAGGATTCTGATCGTAAGGGGAAAGCGCGAGGGCTGGCTGTTCTTCCTCCTCTTTGGCTTTCCGGCGCGCCTGGTCGAAGAATTCGGCGTTTTCCTCCTCGATGATTTCCTGCAAGTCCCGGTCGAAGGGGATGACCTTGATGCCGGTCTGCTTCAAGTAGCGGAGACCTTCGCCGGCGACTTTGGGATGGGGATCCTGACAGCCAAAATAGACCGTCTTGATTCGGGCGTTAGTGATCCGCCGGGCGCAACCGATCTTGGGCGGGTTGCGGGAATCCGGCCCGCAGGGCTCAAGTGTGGCAAAGAGAACGCACTCGCTGAGGTCTTCGTTCCCCTTTTTCCGCTCGATGAGAGTGTATTCGGCGTGGTCGCCTTCGCGCAATTCGCCGCGGCAGGCCGTCACGACTGTCCCGTCCGGCTTCCAGAGCACGGCGCCGACCTTGGGCGTAACGCTATCGTCGGAACGCCGCTCGGGCACAGAAGCCTTCATGACTTCCACGGCGTTCTCCATGAGCTTCCTCGGATCGAATGTCGGTTTCTTCGCCATGTCTGGTTCGTTCACATCCCGATCTTCTGGAGGATGTCCCGGAGGGCCTTGTCGGTTTCCGCCGCTTTGTTTTCGATCGCGCCCAGCTCGGCGACAACTTCAGAGGTGGGCCGATAGGTCTCGGCGTCGCCGGTGGCTGGGAGATATGTTGTAGTCGCCTTTCTTAGGTCGGTGTGATCGAGTGAGCTTATCCTTCTTCTTGAGGGAGAGGAGAGGGAGATCTTGCTGCACCTGCCCCGAATGGACAGTCACGGTGACGAGCCGAGGATCAAGAACGGTCCCGCCTTGGCCGGGCATGGCGCTGAAGCTGTGCGCGATGCGACCGCGGGGGCCAAACGACAAGCGCTGCGCCGCGAAAGCAAGCGTCGCGCTTGTCAGGCTGACCGACTTCCCATGGCTGAAGTCGCCGAGCCTTGCCCAGCGCAAAATACGGAACGCAAATCCCTGTTAAAAAGGCCTAAACGCTGGACTCGAAGACCGCGATTTCTCGGCTGTGGTCCCGCCCGCCGAAGGAGTGGCCGATGGTGGCGGACGTGAAATCCGTTGTGCCTGCGAGGGTACCGGGGGTTCGAATCCCTCCTCCTCCACCACGTTTTGCTCAGTAGAGGCCGTTTCGCGGGTCCGCCCGCGACGCGTCCGGGCCTGGTCACCGGGGGTCGGGCCGAACCCGGTCGGCTATTGCCCGTTTCGAAACCCACGAACCGGTCCCGGTAGCTACCAGGACTTGGAGAGCTTTGTAGGCACGACGGGTTCGAACTCCTGGTTCCCAAAGTCTGCAATCTCGCGTTCTTCTTCGTATGGGTAGGCAGCACGGAGTAGCCTCCCGCTCCGGCTGATGAGGAGATCTCCACTGCGATCCCAATCAGCCCAGTGGCAACGGCCCAACGACACGCCGTCGACTTCGTAGTCGAGAACATACGTGTCGCCCTGCTTTTCACCGATCGCGCGCAGATTCTGGCGAAGGACTCGCTTGCGCTTGCCCGGCATTCCGTTTTGTTTCTCGTAGAGCTGTGGCGCCGAAAACACCCAGGAAGCCCACTGATCGTACGAATACTCTCCCGTTACGCCTTCGCTGACTAGCTGCCAACCGTCGCGGACCATGCGGACGTGGCAGATCGGGTCATCTTCGCCACCGCCTCCGCCAAGTTCGCCCCCTCGACTGTGGCGAATCTTGGGCTGTCCCTGGTCTGGGTTAGGGGTCATCTGGCCTGGAAGATGATTGATCAGTACATCGTTGTCGGTAGTGAAATGGCCGCCGCCGCCCCAGGTGCTGTCGTTGAACCATAGGGCTAGCGCTGTCAGGAACGGTGGATTGCTGATGGCGGTCCAGGTTCGTTTTCCGTTGGACGCGAAATAGACTAGCCGCTGACCACTTGGCGAAAGATCGCAGCGGCGTTCGTAGATCCTTCCCTTGAACCATTGGCCGCATTCGAACGAGTCGCTGGAGAGGTTCCAGCGGATCAGTCGGACTTGCTTTGAAGGACCCCTACGAAAGACGATCGCTGTCGGGGCATTACGGGCCAGGATCACGTAAAGCTGGCACTTGGCCTGGGGCTGCTCTGAACCGGCTTCCACAGGCAGACCGTAGCGGAGATGGTTAGTCTCCACATCCGATATTCGGCGGTCTGCTCGCCAACCCAACAAGGTCGACACCGAGCGGCCGCGATCAGTTAGAGCACTGCTCTACCCCGAGCTCGTCGATCCGCTTGGTGGCTTCATCGATCGCATGAAGCGCTGCCTCGGGCGTCGTTGCGGAGCGCAAGCGAACACCTGCTCCTTCTTCTGCACCGCAACCCGCACCCGCGCGATTGCAGCCTCAGGTTTCGACACAGGCTGGTCGTGCTCTGCCTTCGCAGCCGTTAGGGCCGTGCGCGCCAGCTCGCCCTGCGGTGTGGTTCTTCGCCGTTCGTTGCGCGTCGGCGAAGATACTGGCGGTGGATGGCTTCGGTTTGTCGTCGCTCATGACAGGGTCACGACCGGGTCGTGATCATCGGTCGTGATCATGGGGCGCGAGCGGGATCTTGGGCGCCGTCGAGGTCCATCGTACCGCTGAACTGCAACCACCAGCGGAGCAGCGCCGCGGTGCCGCCGTGGTCCTCGAGTCGGTCCAGAAGTCGCGCGAGGTCCGAGCCGACTTTGGGGTCGTCTAGCAGTTTGCCGACGGTGCCCTCCGCGCGGTCAATCGAGC
>JAESSZ010000350.1 GCA_016763875.1 Nannocystaceae bacterium | reverse complement strand
TCATCTTCGGCGGACTGCTCGGTCCCACCGGAGTCACCCAATGTCGCGCCATCCGAGGCGGGGTCGCCGTCGGAGCAGCCCCAGCAAAGGGCGAGCACAAGGGGGGAAACTGAAATCAATCTACGGTCTAACATTTCCATTCACTCCTATTGAGCGGCGCCCAGCAGGGGGGCCGCCCGGACAGTTGCCGCTCGTCCAGTCCCGCTCCCGAGAAAGGGGAGGAATCGCCAGAACAGCTGTGAACGGGCTTCCCTACCCATCTGAAACCCGAATCTGTCGACTCACCGCTCGTGGGATTGCGCTCGGGCGCGCCATAAACGGGCGCGCCGGTCGAATCCGCCCGAGACGATCGTGCCGCCGTCGGCAGAGAAAGCGACGGAACTGGCTTCGCTGCCATGTCGACCGATCAGCAGCAGAAGTTCGCCAGACTCGACGTCTAGCAGCCGCACACCGTAGTCGCCGCTGCTGGCCACGATGCGGCGTCCATCGGGCGACAACGCGAGGTCGGTAATCTTGCGTCCGAAGGTCTCTGTCCGCCACATCACCGCTCCGTCTGCGCTCAGCCGAATCACCGCGCCATCTTCGTCCCCGACGACGACACCTGCGCCGAGCGGCTCAATCGCGGTCCCTGCCGTACGACCGGGCAGTGGAGACACAGCCGCTCGCTCAAGGTTAGGACGACCGTCAGCCGTCGCCCAAGTTCGCAATGTCGCGTCGTCCCCAACAACGCGAAGCAGGCCAGTGCTCCACACCATGTCGCGGATCGGATGCCCCGTCGACTGACGTAGGAGTTCGCGACCGGTTGCGACTTCCCAAACTGCGATCTCACCGTTCGCCGCCGCAGTTGCGACCGTTTGTCCCTCGGGAGAAAATGCGACCGCGACGATCGGGCCTGGGTGCGCGTCGACCCGATGGATCGGCGCCAGCGACTCACCCTGTCTGATGAACAGCGCTCCACCGCGGTCAACCGAGGCGATGTGCTGCTCGTCATGGCTCACCGCGAGCGCATCCACGGTCCGCGCGTGGTCTCGTCGCGTGACGAGGGCCTCGCCTTGTAGACTGACGAGAGCGACTTCGTTGAACGGCTCATCTCCCCACTGCGGACCCGTGGCCACTAGGATTTGGTCGCTGTTACGCAACCAATGCACGGCGTGGATCTTGTTCGCACGCCGCACCAGCACTTCATCGAGCCCGGTCGCGCCAAGGTCCCACGTACGGATTGTGCCGTCGAGACTCGCCGATGCCAGCCAGTTCTCGGCGGCGCTCCCGACAATCGCTTCCACGCTTTGCTCGTGGCCGTGCAGCCGGCGCACGATCTCGCCGCTTGCCAAGTCCCAAATGACGACCTGGTCCGACCGTGTCGCCGCGATGAGCTGGCTGGGCTCTAGCTGCAGCAGGTCCATGATGCCGTCCTCGTTCGTCGGCAACGTGCGCACCAACTCTCCGCCATCGACATCGAACTCACGGATCGTGTCGTCCCATCCCGCGGAATAGATCCTGAGACCGTCCGTGGATGGGGCCAACGCCTCGAGCTCGTCGCGATGCCCATGGAAGGTGCGCGAGACGGTCGCACTGGCGACGTCCCATTGCTGTACCTGGTGCCCGCTGCCGACGCAGGCACACAACCGGCCATCGGCGGACCACACGATGTCCCGAACAATGTACGCCGTCGGCAGGTTCTCGATCCTCGTTACGGAGGAAAAGTCGGCCAGCGACACGATGTCCAACGCGCCATGGTAGCGCCCAACCGCCACGCGCCGCCGCGCAGGGTCGATGGCGAGGGAACGCGCCTGGGTCACGCCGTCGATCGTTGCCACCGCGTGACCGGTTGCGAGATCCCAGACGGCGACACCATGCTCGGATGCGACCAGCAGGTGCCGTCGCTGCTCATCCACGACGAGAGCCTCCACGGAAGCGCCAGCGTTTACAGACCAAGCGGCGCTCAGTACGGGGGGGCCTTGGGCGCTATCCGCTGCAGTCCATGCGCGAACGTTGCCTTGCTCGTCCCCCGACAACAGGATTCGCGCCTCGCCCGACCAAGTCAAAGCGCGTATCGGCCCGGTGCCAGGATCAAGAACCTGCACGCTTCGGTCGACCTGACTGCTGAGTCGATGCCACTCCCAGTTGCGTTGGTCCGGCGCGGCGTCACGCAGAGCTGTCTTGGCCAGTCCCATGCTGCCCTCGTTGAACGCCCGCTGGGCACGAAGGATTGCGTGGGCATACTCGGTCGCGGTGCCAAGGTCACGTTGACCACGGCCATCGGCGGCCGTGTCGGGAGCGTTCGTCTCCGGTGTCGTGCTCATGGCCGTGGCGCCGATTGCCAGCGGCACCAACACCGCGGACACGGCCAGCGCGGTCCGATGTTCTCGGGCCCGCCGCCACACGGCGCGAACTCGGCTCGGCCGCGATGCGCTGATCTTATCGCCACGGACAAAACGCTCAAGATCCAGTGCCAGCGCGTCGGCGGATACGTAGCGACCCCGCGGATCGCCGTGCAGTGCACGCGCAACGATCGCGTCCAAGTCAAGATCGGCTGTGCCGGCGACCGAGGTTGCCGACACAGTTGGGCCCGCCGCAATCAACGCCGCACGTTGTGCAGGAGCGACATCTTGCGGGTACGGCAGCCGACCGGCCACCAACTCGTACAGCACCACGCCCAACCCGTACACGTCTGCGCGCTCGTCCAGAGTGCTGGACTGCTGCGTGAGCTGCTCGGGGCTCATGTACGCCAACGTGCCCAACAAGTGCCCAGCGCGGGTTTGCAGCGTCGCTTCTGTTTCGTCGTCGAGCGCTCGCGCGATACCAAAGTCGATCAGCTTGGGTCGCCCGTCGGCATCCACCAAGATGTTTGTGGGTTCCAGGTCCCGGTGAAGCACACCCGCCTGGTGCGCATGCTCGACAGCCGAGGCCAGCGCTATCATCATCTTGGCAGCGGTTCGCGACCGGACCGTACACTGTCTCTTCAGCGTCCTTGCCAGGCTCTTGCACTTGATCAGGGCCATGACGATGTAG
>JAESSZ010000349.1 GCA_016763875.1 Nannocystaceae bacterium | reverse complement strand
CGACTCCGACGACGACTCCGACGACGACTCCGACGATGGCGACGACGACGCCGACTCCGACGACTCCGACAACTCCGACCGCCCCTCTCCGCCACAAGACCAAGCCGTACTAGGGCCCACCATCTCTCCTGCTACCAGTACGCCCGACCTCGTGATCAACGACGGCGCACCTCAGGACAAGAAGAAAAAGAAGTACGACATCGATCTCAGCCTGCGCGTCGTCTCGGGTATCCGTCACCGCCGCCGCAACCCGAGCGCCGAGCAGCCCGCCGAGACCGAGAAGAACTCGACCGATCTGCGGCTTCGCCAGGTCCGTGTGGGCGTCAAAGCCCGGTACAAACGCATTCTCTCCGCCAAGGCCAGCTTCGATTTGGCCGACCTCTTGGACCAACCCTCCGGCGGCAAGGTCATCCGCGACGGGTGGGCCAACGTACGGGTCCACCGTGCGTTCCAGATCAAGGTCGGTCAGTTCAAACGACCGTACTCACGACTCGAGTTGCGTGGGGTGTCCAAGATCCCGTTTGTCGGGCGCGGACTGTTCAATGACACGGTCGTCGAAGACCTTGGGTGGGGTGATCGGGCCGTGGGTGGCATGGTCTGGGGTCGAATCAAACCGAAGTCGCCCGGACTCCACCGCCTCACATGGCAAGTCTCGGCGTCCAACGATGTCGTCGCCGATGCGCCCGAGGGCCTCGACACGCACGGGCGCCTCCAGTACGAACCAACCACGTGGCTCTCGATCGGCGCTGGCGGGGCCTACAAGAGCGTCGATGACCCGCTTGGCGAGCGTCGTGAAGTGTTCGGCGCGGGCGGAGACATCGCGCTGGAGTTGGGTAACATCTACGCCGCGATCGAGGCCAACGCCGCGCAGGACTGGACGTTCGCGGACCAGTCGCCGTGGGGCCTTGGGCTCGTCAGCTACGTCAGCTACGACTGGAAACTCGGCAAGCGCACCACCCTGCAGCCGGTGGCCCTCTTCGAGCTCGTCGACGCCAACCTGTCATTTGCGGAGAGTGAGGCCGTCCGCGCCGTGGCCAACATCAACGTCCTTTGGACCAAACACCTCCGGATCATGCCGCAGGTCGAGTTTGTGCAACCGCTGTCCCCGGTCACCGACTTCAATCCGTTCGTTCGCACGCAAACCTACGCGCTGTGGATCTCTGTCCAGCTGTAGCGTCCGAGCATTGACCGCGGCACTGCCATTGCGACCGCGGGCGAGCGATACTCGTGGCCGATGACGCGATCGGCCATTGCTCAACTGTTTGTAGGTCTGCTGCTGGTGGCGGCGACAGGTTGCCGGACAAGCCAGGGCCCCCAGGCGACGTCCGCCCCCACCACAGCCAAGGCCACAGCCAAAACCACAGGACCGCCCGCACACACCCAGCCGGTCCACGCCAACGACGACCGCCCCGCAGCGGAGCCCGGCCCCCAGCAGCAGGTCACCGGTCCGGGTGAAACGCTTTCCGCCGCGGACAACAAGCTGCGACAGCAAGGTCTCGAAGCACTGGACGCTGGCCGTTACACGGTTGCCCGCCGGATCTTTGACGAGCTACTCCAGCGAAACCGCGCGAACGCTGCGATCCAGGCTCTGCAGTCCGCGGCGGCGAGCGCCGAGAGCGATACGCGAGCCGGTGTCGCATCCGTGCTCGCGCGAATGCCCGCCAAAAAACTCGCCGCGCCGCCCTGGACCTACACGCTGCGTAAGGCGGCCTCTATACCGGAGCAGGCTCGCGCGCCCAAACTGGTGAAGGCCTCCCAAAAACGCAATCAGGTCACCGACGACGCCGAGTGGTTTGCCGAGCACAAGCTCAAGCTACCGATGTGGTCGGTCCCCAACGATTTCATGAACGTCGCCGGTGACCTGCCCGCGAACCTTCCCGATCACTACGGAGACCTCAAGCTCTTCCGCGCCATCTCGCACCCAGACCATTCGGTGCTCTTGTACGGCGAGGACTTTTCAGGCGGCACCGTGCTCGGGGTCATCGGCAGCGCGGGTCAGGTTCGTAGCCTGCTCGATTTCGAGTCATGGCGGACGGCACCGGTCACCAAGCGCGGCGACGCTCCCTTCGTCGATCAGCGCATTACGTGGGCCCAGGTCGTGAGCGGGGTGCTGTACGTCAGCACCGGCCACCACACCTACGCGAGCAGTTCTGGCGGACGCAACGCGTACTTGTCGGCCATCGACTTGGATTCAGGGGACCTGCTGTGGCGTTCACAACCACTGGTCGGAAACGCTATGAACTTTGAGATCCGCGACGGCTGGATCCTGACGGGGTACGGTTTTACCGCCGAGCCCGACTTCCTCTACGTGCTTGACGCCACCAACGGCAAGGTCAAATCCAAGGTCAAGGTCAAGTCGGGGCCCAGCGTCGTGCTGCTCAAAGGCGACCAGCTCTTTGTCCGCTGCTACGACACCGACTACGTATTCGATCTTCGGTGAGTGCCCTGGGCGGACCGGATCAGGACCCGATCCGCACGCCGAGGTGCGAGGACACCGGTCGCATTCGGCCGGGGATCCGCGTGTGAATCGGTGAGTTTATCACCTCGCCACCCGAGCCTGAGTCGACCACCAGTGTCGCCGAGCCTCCACCATCGAGTTCGATCGCATGCTCCGCGCCCAGTTCGACCATGAGTGCGGCCAGCTCTGGGATCGTCATGCCTTCGCTGTATCCCGGCTGTCGCCCGTCGATGACGGCCACGATGAGGGTCTGTCCGTTGTCGGAGATCCCGATGGCTGTTCGAGGGGCCGCGCCAAGATTTGCCAGCGAGACGGCCTGGCCATCCGTGACGAGGATGTTGCGACCACCGACCGCATCCCCCAACGAATCGTCCTCGGGCACACCCGGCGTCGCGTGGGCTGCGGCATCGAAGTGTAGGATCGCGCCGCGCCAACGCTGCGCCGAGTGGACCGTGCCGTTGGCGGCGGCATACCCCACCGCCCGCACCGGATCGCCCGTCCGCGGGTAGAAATCCCAGGGACGCCGCGACCACGACGGCGTAAAAAAGTGAGCATTGATCGCCACGAGTGCCCCTTGCTGATGGAGAAACTCGGCGGTCGTCATTGCGGCAAAGCGGCCGCCTGCAGCCGGCTCGCTGGTGAGAACCTCAAGGCCCGGATACGCCAAATCGATGCGTACCGTGCTGAGCACCAAGGGGCGTGGCGCGGTGCGAGTTGCGACACGAACGACGACTGCCGGATGCGGTCGCCACGTTCGGACTGAGGGCCAGGGGCGGTAGCGGTACGCCAGAACCGAGAGCGCGAGCAGCATCGTGGGTACGGCCAGTGTCCACGCCGCCCGCCGACGCCACCTTCCGCCCCGCCGCGCCACGTACAACAGAGCACCGCCCACCGCGGCACCGCCCCAACCGAGCGCCGCCAGCCACTGGCCGAGTTCTGCATCGCCCATTACTTGCGCCCAAAGTCGGCCGGGATCTCGCCCCAGCGGCGTGTCGGCCATTTCAGGACGTGCGGCCGTTCCCGATTGTTCCGGAGCCAGATGAGTGCGCGATCGACCAGCCCCCAAACCTCCGCCGTGTGGGCCTCCCGAGCGAGCGTCGAGCCCACGCGAGCGCGCCCAACCCAGCCCATCGCCACCCGAGAGTCGGTAAACACGGGACCGGGCCGCTCGCGTTGCGCCAACCGCGCCAGACCGTGAACCAACGCGAGAAACTCACCCAGATTGTTGGTGCCGTGCATCGGGCCGAGGCGGAACAACTCGACCCCGCTGCCCAGCCCGACGCCTCGATACTCCATCGGCCCCGGATTGCCCGAACACGCGGCGTCCACGGTGATAGCTTCAGGAGGGAGATCGTCCGGCCGCCCACCCCGCATCGCGGGCGTTTCGTCGCGCGGCTCCGCCATCGGAGGATCGAACGGATCGGCATCGCCGGGCTCGGCATCCCACGCGCGCGCCGCCGCCTCGGGTGAGGTGAACGACCGATACAAAGCGCCTGGAAATCCGTGGACTTGGGCACGGCACTCATCCCAGGTCGCGTACAGACCCGGCTGCTTCCCAACCCAAACGACGTAGTACTTCCCCACGAATGCCCCGGGCGCCATGGCGACCGCGAAGTTGGGTACCACGCAGATCTCGTGCTCTCAACCGGCGATGCCCCACAACGCATCGCGACGTCCGACCCGCTCGCTGCACGCCGTTAGCGATTGATGTGCGTCTTTTCAGTAACCGACATTGCGGGCCACGATGGCAACTTGTCCGCCCAAATCACTGCTACAGTCAGCCGGTTCGCGACGGAGCCCGCCCAACGATGGTCCCCACCCTGCCCACGCCACGCGCCGACGGCAAACTTGAGATGGTCGTGACCGATCTCGAGATGACGGGTCGTCCCCTGCGGAACAATCGGACTTCCCTCACCGGACACACCCTTGAGGTCCGGCGCGCATCTCGTCCGACGTTGCACTTTTACCGCTATCTGTACGCGACCGTAGGGACCCCGTACCTGTGGTTTGCCCGATCGCAGCTCACCGACGAAGCGCTTGCGACGATCATCCACGACGACGCGGTTGAAGTGCTGGTGCTGTACCTCGACGGGTCCCCGGTTGGCTTCGCGGAGCTCGATCGTCGCGGCGGCCAAGACGGCAATCGACCGGACGACGTCGACATCCTGTACTTCGGGGTCGTGCCCGAGCATCTGGGCCAAGGGCTTGGCCTCCGCTTCCTGGACCGCGTCGTGGACCACGCGTGGGACGAAGAGGCGTCGCGCATCGTCGTGCACGTGGCCACGTACGACCATCCGCGTGCACTGATGGTCTACCAGCGCGCCGGGTTCACGCCGTTCGACAAACGCACCGTTGTCGTGGACGACCCGCGCGGGGCCTAAGGGCTTCAACGGCAGCGCGTGGCCAGGATCTTGTGGCCAGGAAATGTGGCCGCACGCCGCGCCTGGTGCGTGCACGATCGTTGTCGCGCGGTCCCAGCGCCCCAAAACTGGGGCAATTGCGGCCAACCTCGCAAAAATCGCGGGCTTCTGAGCGCCAGCGCGCCTCCCCGACCGGTGTGCGACGCGGTAGGATGAAGCCGGTGGCAACGATGATGTCTGTGCATATCCCGCATCCCGTCGTACGCCGATTTCTCGACGCGCTGTGCGGCCCCGCCTCGCTCGCGACCGCGACCCTGCTGACATTTGCCCCCGGGTGCCGCAACGATGTCGGCAGCGACGATGGTCCGCCACTAACCGTCGGACAGCCGACGGGTGACGACGGCGGCGACGATGGGGCCGACAACTCGATGCCGACCTCCGCGGGGACGGTCGGTGGCACCGCGGACGATGGCGGCGGTTTCGACGACAGCAGTTGGGAGGGCACCGCGTTCACGGGAGAAATCCACGGGATGCTTCAGTTCACGTTTTCCCCTGCACACGCGCTGCGAGCCGACGATGTCGTCGGCATCGTCGGCGGATTCCGAAGTGCTGAGTCAAGCTGGAGCGTCGAGGACTTCTACTCCCCGGTCGTGTACTTCCTGCCGTTCCCGAACGTGCCCGCCGCGGCAGACACCACATCGTTCGACATGATGCTGCCGGAGTTTGACTACGGCGACGCCGCCGACTGGGTGACGGCCGGCAACGGCATGGTCCTGCGCCGCACCGACTTGATGGGCAGTGTCACGGCCTGCCTCCAAGACTTCGAAGTCAACGGCGACAACGGTGGGACCTTTCCGATCTACACCACGGGCAAAGCGGGCACGAAGTTGTGCTACGCCGACCCCTCGGCGTGGGAGTCCGGGATTCCCTACGATGTGTTGTTGTTCGGCGGGGCCGCGTTCGGAGACAACGAGCTCATCGAGCGCGTCACCACGCCGCCGATGCTCGAGATCGAGTCTCCCAACCTCGCCGTCGTTGGCGAGCTGGTCACCGCGGGTGACGGCCTTACCTTCACCTGGGGCGCGTCGGAGGTTGAGAGCCGAATCGTGTTCCGCATCGTCGATCAGAGCGGCGCGGTGCTCTCCGCCCACGCAGCGGACGACGGCGACTTTTCATTCTCCGCCGCAGATCTCACGATGCTGCAGCCGGGCCCCATTGATATTCTTGTCGCACGCGAGCGTGTCGACCGCATGTTGTTCACCGACGGCGGCCTGACCGTCGTGTCCCGGTACGAGCGCTGGGGATTTTTCGAGCTAGAGGCATAACGCGAGGTCCTATGAAACGCAGACGATTCCTCAAGAACACCGCCGCCGCCGCTGGTACTGCGGCTGCAGGCGCTGGCGTTTTCAACATCCTGCGGCACCCTCGCGATGCCAAGGCCGCCGGTTGGGGCCAATGGCCACAAGACCGCGCCGAGCTGCTCATCCCCGACGACATGCGCGTCGACAAGGTCCTTGAGGTCCACTTCTTGGGTGGCATCTCGCCGTGGGAGACGTTTTACTGCGATCCCGATTGGGGCACGGACGTTCCGGGGTACCTGCACCTGTTCGACAACGACGTCAACAACCCCAACAGCGCGTTTTTAGCGTGCGGTCTCAATACCGGGGGAATCAACTACACCGAGAACTTCGCCGAGGATGCCATCGGTCGCATGATCAGCATGGGGCCGTGGACCGCGCCGTTGCGTCGCCGGCCAGACATCATGTCGCGCATGCGCGTCATGGTGCAGCACCATGAAAACCTCGCGCACGAAGGTGCCAACCCGATCGCGTTCACCGGTCGCTCGCTCGGGCGACCCGATCTGGCGGGCATCGGTGCGCACATCCAGCGGTACTTCCTCGAGCAACCTGGCGGGGAGCGGGCCGTCCCCTACTCGTTCGTGCTGTACCCGACCGGCCCAGGTTTTTCGCCATCCTTCGCGGCCTCCGCCAGCGCCATCGGGTTTCATCCGGGCGCTGCCCGTCCGCTCTCGGTGCAAGTTCAGGTTGACTCGGACCTGTCGCAATTGCTGGAGCGACCAGGAATCCCGGACGGCTATCGCGATCAGTTCGACGCGGCGCTCAACTACTACGGGCAGGCGTATGGGGCCCGATTCCGGCCCGGAGGCCAAGGCGCGGCGACGCGATCCGTTGAACGCGGCAACTACGACTTCGCCAACTTCTCGCGGCGCAACGCGCCAGAGCTGACCAACCTGCTCACCTCCGATTTGTTCGAGCCGCTCGCAAGCACCTCGTGCGGAGGCATGCTCGAGACCGCCAATGCGGCCGACATGTCCTCGATGCAGGCTCGTCTCGCGCAACGACTGCTCACGGACCCCGAGACCCCCGCACGCTACGTGCAGTGGATCGACGTCGGTATCGCGCCGAACCCCGCGGTCGGATTCGACGTGCACCAGGGTCACGTGTTGGGCACCGCCGTCAACGTGCCCCATACCCTCGAACAACTGGCGAACATCATCGCGACGCCAGAGCAAGACGCTGAGGCGGAGGGCCTGCTCGACTTGGACAATACGCTCATCGTGCTCAACATGGAGTTCGGACGCGCTCCGGACCGTCAGGGCACAGGCGACGGGACGAACCATTGGCCCTACGGATACGTCACCGTGATGATCGGTGGCCCAGTCAGTGACGACTCACGCTCGCCCGGCTCCTCAATCTATGGCTGGATTTCCGAGGACGGTCAGGAGCGCGGGCTCACTGGCGAGAACCGCGGCCGCGCGCAAGAGTTCATCACCGCAGCAGAGAACCGGATGATGGTCCTCGATGCGATGGGCATCTATCCATTTTCCTCCCAAAGTTTCGCCGTCTCCGACATCCGCGGCTCCGCCGACGAAATCGACGCGGCGACCCAACTCCGCGATCGCATCTGGGGCCTCAACGTATAGGCGCATGACCATGGCCAGATCTCGAACAACGCTTTCGCTCCCACTGAGCCTGGTTGTGCTCGGCCTCGCCGCGTGCGGCGGTGCTGATACGGCAGACCGCCCTCCGCAAGCCGACTCAGGCTTTTCCACCGAAGGACCGGACGACGCCGGTGCCTTCTACGACGAGGACGACGACGCCGGGGACGGCGCCGAGGGGGAACCCGATCCCCCCGAGTCCGACCTGTGCGACGCCGGCAACGAGGCTTGGGTCAAACGTGCGATCCCCTTTATCCAGGGACGTCGGCCTGATTCGATCCGCGAGGTCCGGACCCTCGTCTCGGCAATCGAGCAACTCGATGCCTCCTCGCGGGACGGCCGGCGTTTGGTCGCAGTCGCGTTGGCGCAAGGGCCCTTGTACCGCGAGCGCTGGAAGACCTATCTGTACGAGAATCTTAGGGTGCAGCGCACGGGCGACCGGCTCAATACCCTCTGCTACAACCGAAGGACGGACGCGTCCCTGGACGAGACGCTGGCCGCCACGGTCCGTGACGGATCCGCGGACGAAGACGTGCTGCTGGCCGGCTCTCCCCCAACCGCTCCGACTATCGCCGACCTGGCCTACAGCGCGTTGTTCTTGGACGACGTCTCGCCGCTGTACCGCGCCGACCTTTTTGCGCGCATGTGGGCGCCGCTTATCGGAGGCAACGTGGACCGCGAGGAGCTCGAAGTCGCCAACCGTGCACTGTTCGGCAGCTTGTTCGAGTCGGTGTACCTCGGCCGAAACACCGAGTGTCTGCAGTGCCACATCACCACGCACGCCACGACGCTCACCACCGACGCGAACACAAATAGGCACTGGTCTGTCTATCCAGAGATCGACGTTGAGTACGCGGTGTACGGCACATTCACGTTTGGCGAAGAGACCCAAGACCTCGAAGATGTGCACGCGATTTTCCGGCACGCGGGATTCGTGGACTACTCCTGGTGTCAGGACGCGGCCGGGGGATGCAACCCCGCTGGCCTCGCCGCCGCCACCGGCATCGCGCCGTGGGGCATGTCCGTCAACTGCGGCATCTTCCGCGACGATCACTTCGACGATCCGCTCGTGGGTCTGGAGAGCGCCGTGCCCTACATGGCCGGCTCGTACTCCCAGGGCAACGACGCCAACATATTCGACCTTGAACAGCGATTCCGAAGAGGGCTCGATAGCCTCGCCGAGAGCGGTCTGACCGCGAGCGGGGATGGGGAGTTCTTGGAAGCCGACGACCCCGAGGCCGCGATGGCCTTTCTGTTCTCGCTGAACTTCGCCGAGGGGGTCTGGAAAGAAGCGATGGGCTACCCGCTGACGGTCGCCAATAAGTTCCCACGCAACACCGCCCAGCGCGACACGCTGCAGCACTTGGCCGAGACGTTTTTCTCAAGCCACTACTCGCTACGCGAACTGATGGTCGAAGTCGCGGTCGGCGAGTACTTCAGCCAAGCACCGCCTGACACGTGCGGTGCCGGTACAGCGTACGGCATGCCCGCGCTGTTTGATCCGTTCTCCAAGGAGTCGGCCAACGTCGACGAACGCGGTAACGGGGTCGGAGACATGGTCCACCGCTACTCGGCGGCGGTGCTACTGGACTCGGTGTCGCAGGCGATGTGGTGGACACGATTCAACCGCTTCGGCGTGCAAACCATGGGGGGGTATGTCGGGGCGTTCCTCGACGCGCCGCTCGATACAGCCGGAGTCAACGCCAACGTTGTGCACATCGACCTGGAGACGGGCCAAAACCTGGCGTGTTGTGGCGGCGGCGAATGTCCGCAGTCCTGCACCGACGCCCCAAACAACGTCGACTTCCTCCGCGACATTGGACTGCACATCAGCCAACTCGCCCCTGGGTTTTCGGGCACGGATTTCAACGGACTGCTCCACTGGGAAGAGGAGTACGCCGCGGGCAACGACCCTGCGCTGGGTAACCCCGCGGTGGAATGCACCGGACCGCTGGGCGGCACCTGCACCAACACCGACTACGTCTCAGCCCTCATCAACACCGCGGGTGCATCCACCATGCGCGATATAGCGATCGCGTTGAAGGATCGACTCATCACCGAGCCGTTGATCGCAGGAGAGGCCGAAGTCGCGGCCATCGAGGCGGTCATGGGGGAGTCGCTGGATACCCCAGTCGGCTCCGCTGACGACGCTGAAGCCAGCGCGCGGCGCTACGTCGGCGTGCTGCTCAACAGTCCACAGTTCGTCCTCGACGGGGTGCCGAGCCGCGACCAGCCCGTGTCAGCGGATCCGGTGCTCATCGTTCCGGGGACCGATACCACGGCATCCTGCAACTACTTCGCAGAGATGGCCGGCCTCAGTGACGAATGGACCGGACTGAGTGTGACGTGCGGCCCGGCGGGAATCACCGTGAACTAGGAGTCTGTGGTGCACCATTCACGTCAACATGACACTGCCGCCGCGGCCCAACGCGCGACCACCGGCCTCTTTGCCGCTTCGATTCTCGCGGTGCCGCTTGCTGTCGCATCCGGCTGCGGCGATGGATCCGGCGAGGACCTGCCACCGGGCGCGTTCACGTCGGGGCCGGTTCTCGACACGTTCGACGATCTTGGCATCGACGGGTCGTCGGTCGGAGGCGGCGACAACGGCGAGATGGGCGATACCGGCACCGACACTGGCGGTACCGACACCTCCGACGGGGGCTCTTCCACGGGCGAGCCCTGCGAGATTCCGGCCGACCTTTCCCACGAGACCCACATTGCACCGCTGTGGGCCAACTCCTGCACCGTCGCGGCGACCTGCCACGTGGCTGGCGCACAGGTCCCCGATCTCGAGACCTCGGCGTTGGCCACCCTCACCGACGATGCGAGCCCGAACTTCGGCGCCCCGTACCTGACCGCGGGCGACAGCGACAACAGCTACGTGTACCTCAAACTGGTTGGGCGCCAGGCGGAGGTCAACGGTGGTGGCGGCGCTATGCCTATTGCTCCGGGCGAGATGACGGCATGCGAGCAGATGATCATCGAGGCCTGGATCGACGAAGGAGCGGCGCCGTGATGTGCAATGCCGCTCTCAATACCCTGGAACGAGAGAGACAATGAGCATTCGCAACCGATGGATGATGGTGAGTTGGCTGGGGATGTGCGTTGGACCGCTGGGCTGTGGACCCGCTTCCAGCACGGGGCCGACGGTGCACGCCCGCATTGGCCCCGACGGCGGCCTGTTGACCTCGTACGACAGCGTGCTGACCATCGCCATTCTCCCGGGCGCCCTGGACACCGACGTCGACTTTTTCATCGAACGAACGGATGGCCCGCCTGAAGTCTGGGGTCCATCGTACCGCGTCGATCCGAACCCGCAACTTCACGTCAACGCAACGGTGACGTACCGCGGCGATCTCCCCGCGGAACGGGCCGCGATCGTGGCCGTCGATCCAGTTGACTACGCCAGTGGCGATGCGCGCTGGACCTTGCTGCCCCGCATCGATGTCGCCGACAAGTTGGTCAAGGGACGGGACTCCCAGATCAGCGTGTTCTACAGCTTGCTCAACGACGGTCCGCTCCTGAGCGACGACGGCGACGACGATGACGGAACCGGAGGCACGACCGGCGGACTTGATGCAGGCCCGGGACCGGGGCCTGGTCCCGGTGACGGCAGCGAAGACGACAACGACGACAACGACGACGACGACGACGACGACGACGGACCCCAATCACTTCGAGGGGCGAGGAATCCCACCGCTGAGTTCGCAGCGGTTGGCGCAACCCTCTTGT
>JAESSZ010000029.1 GCA_016763875.1 Nannocystaceae bacterium | reverse complement strand
TAGGTGGATAGGCACTCATTGGTCTTTGGCTCCGGCTCCGGCAGCCGGGACAGAGGAGGCATGCCCTGTTTGTGACGCAAATGTTCTTCGCTATCTTGCGGCGACGACGTTCGCGGAGGATCGCTTGAGGATCGCTACTCGGCAGCCAGCGCTGCCTGGATCTGCTCGGCGGTCTCGCGCACCTTGCGGCGCAACTCGCCGGTTCGGGCACGACTCCGTCGGTTTCGATGGTGCTTCGATCCGCCATGGCAGCGCCCTTGCCGGGTGAATCAGTGGAGCACGGCACGACCAGCCGGTGACCAAGAGGATGCCGAGGTTGCCCCGACCCAGCGCCCGTCGACGCCTTGCAGAGGGTCACGGCAGTGGCGCTCCGCGGGGATCGGGTGGGAAATCCAACAGGGAGTCAGACGAGTAGTGGAGCCACGGCAAGAATCCATGCTTGGCTTCGAGCGCCTCCCCTTCGGGAGGCAGTGCGGCATCCTGGATCATGTATCCGTCGGCGCCCACGGTTTCGTGGGGGTCTACGGGATTGCCCGCGAGGCCCACGTAGCGCAATCGTGCGAGATTTGCCGCCGCCAACCGATCGATCCCTGTCATGCCGATCCGGTTGCCCCCCAGTTCCAACCACCACAGTTGGTGGAGATGGGGAGAGACGACGAAACGGCCCAATGCATCGTCGCTGAGTCCCTCTTCAGACAGCGACAGCGCACGCACATCGGCCAATGCAGGACATGCGATCAATGGATCCAGGGCGCCCAGTGTGCCGCGCAACTCGATGTAGACGATCGGCGCCTGTCGCAAGAGCAACGCGCCGTCCTTCACGAACGCGGCCGCGCCGACGATCGCCGAGGCTACGAAGCCACGGACGAAATGAACGTCGTCAGCCACTTGGAGGAGCTGTGCTGCCCACGCTGCCTTGTTCCCATCGACTAGCACCTGCACGCGCTGCTGCGCGGTGAGCCACTCCATCTTGCGGACGACCTCCGCGTTTACATCCCCCGCGGTGGCGGCGGTCGGTTGATCGAAGCGTTCCGTTGCCAACTGGATCTGCAACCGAATGAACTCGGCGCGGAGGCTTGGTCCTTCGGACTCGGCGTCGAGGTGATCGGCGTAGGCGAGACGGGGTGCGTTGTCAAAAGGTGCATCGACGACGTCGGCGAGCAACTCTGCTTCAGTGGGCATCGGAAGGGCCTCTTGCGCGGTTGTCGAGGGTCGACAACCGGACGCGGTCCGAGGCCGTCGTCGATCTATTCGGGCTCATGGCCGAGCAACGTGTTTGTGCACGCATGTAGGGCGACGGTAGCACGCGCGGTACGGCCGACCGCGGAAGGTGGATGCTCGTGGCAGGCGCGCGCACCTATTGGCGCTCGAACCAGGTATCATTGTCTGCTGCGTGCGCGGCTTGCCTCACCATGACCGTCCACATTGTCAAACAAGGTGACAGCATCACCGCCCTCGGCGAGCGGCATGGTTTCTTTGGTCCTACGATCTGGAACCATCCAGACAACGAAGAGATTGCGGGCAAGCGCGCGCACATGAACGAGCTGCTGCCGGGCGACAAGATCGCCATCCCCGAGCTCACCAAAAAGAACGAGTCGATCAGTAGCGGCAAGATTCACACATTCAGGCGCAAGGGCATCCCGGCCAAACTAGTGCTCAAAGTTGCCGATCTCGGCCTTCCCCGAGCGAATCAGGAGTACACGCTCAGGGTCAACGGTGAGGCGATCCCGGGGGCGACCGACGGCGATGGCGTGCTTGAGGCGTTCGTACCCGCGCAGGCCAAGCAGGGCCTCCTGGTCATCGGCCCCGACGCGTTTGAGTTGACGATCAAGTTTGGGCAACAGGATCCACAAGACGAGCTGTCGGGCATACAGCGGCGCCTAGCCAACCTTGGCTACCTGAAGGGGGAACCCTCCGGCAAACTCGACGACGTCACGCGCGAAGCGGTGATGGCGTTCGAAATGGGCCACGAACTCCGGACGGAAGAGGAACCGACCAGCGCTCAAGAAGACGCGAGTCAAGACGACACGAGCCAAGATGACGCCGCGGAGAGTGAGGCCGACGGGGAGCCGACGGACGTGCACTGCCAGCTCCTGGTCGACTATCACCGAGGGCGTGACTTCGTGGCCGTGGCCAAGCGCATGGCTCCGTGGCCGGCCGAGCCCAAAGGGCGGGTGGGCACCGTCTACGCCAGCCTGGCCGCATCCGGTGGGAGCGGAGGAGACAAGCGCGGCGGCGACAAAGGTGACAAAGGCGGGGACGGAGGCGGAGGAAAGAGCGGCCCACCTGGATGGGTCAATGTGTTCAACCTGCTGCCGCCACCTGGCTACTACGTGATCATTGGACGTGGCGTTACCGGTTTGTACAACCACCTGACCATGCTGACGGACGTCTGGGGCCGGGCCCGCCTCACGCCCAACATGCCGGTTATGCATCTGGGCTACGCGGAGCCCTGGGGCCGCCGCGGGCACGAGCGCATGGGGCAGTGGCCGCGCATGCTCGACTTCTTCCAAGGCGTTGTACCTGGCCTGGCGCTACAGAACGTGCCCGCCGAAGACCAGCAGGACGACTGGCTACGATCGTCTGAGTTTGCCGCCAACCTGCAGCGCGTAGAAAACCGCATCCGGCAGGAGTATCTGGTTACGTTGGAGGCCAACGGTGGGTTGGCAGTGAGCGCACATTCCACGCGCACGCTGCTCGCGTTCAAAGACGGCTTTGCCTCGACCATCGAGACGTACAACGGATGGTTGGCGCGAGGCGGGGCGCCCTACGGTCAGGCGGGCAACGGGCTCCCCGTGGCCGAGGACCAGCGGTGGCAAACCGCCAACAACGCGGGGGGCGCCACCATGGGAGACGGATCCGTGTGGCACAACAATTTGTGCCCGTACCGGATCTCCGTATTTCACAACAACACGCATTCGTTCGTGTACGCGAAAAAAATCGATGTCTGTACCGGGCCCGGCCAGCCGCGGCTCTTCCGCAATAACTACTTTGGGGGCAACGTCGCACTGCGCGACGAACATAAACCGGCATACGACGTAGTCCCGGCGCGCTACGACCAGGGGCACCCGATCCCGCGGATCGTCAGCGGCAACGACTACATTGGCGCGGTCAACAATCCGCAGCACAAGGTCCTCGTGTTCAAGGGCAATCCGGTGGCGGCGCAATCAGTGCAGTCGGCGCTCGACATGCCGGGAGTCGCCGCCCCAGTGGAACGCGTGTGGTGGATCGTGAACAAGAGCCTCCACCTTGTGCCGCCGGCCCAGGCCGTGCCGGGCCTTGGCAACGATGCTGATGTCCCCGGTCGCCGTAATCTTCTTGAACAGGTCGGCACGGATGCGCTGATAAACAACGAAGCCGCTGATATTACGACCCATCACTCCAATCCCCCCAATTGGGTGAGCCCGGTCGTGCGGAACAATAATTTTAACAACCGCCTTATGCGGGTGGGGTTTCACGAGATCGCTGGGTTCCGCGAGCACCCGGATGGGCGCATCATCGTCGACTTCAATCTGCACCCTCGCGGCAACGTCAACACGCCAGTGCTTCAGTATATCCCCAGGCTAGCGGAACGTAGCCTGCGTCGCATGCAAGCGGCTCACGCTGTGGGGGCGTATCCGGCAGAGATGACGACGCGGCACGATCCGGAACCCGCGACCGGCGATGCACGGGAACACATCGAATCGCTGACTGTGGACCAGGTCGTGTACTCGATGGGGCAGGACCGAGGGCCGGGCACCGTAGGGACGGCGGCGTACCTCGTGCAGCTGCTGGGCGCGATGGATCCCGTCGAGCTTGAGGGATTCCCGGCGTACATTACCGACGGCCAAGCTGACCCGGACGATGCCAGCGGCACGGCAGGACGCGTTCGAATCTTGGGCGCCGCGTGCATGGACGGCCCCGGGATCGGGAACGCCGTCTTGCGGGGCAACGTCAACCAGGGGCTTAGGCGACACGACACCACCGTGCCACAAGAGGCGCCCGCAGGCGGTGGTGGCATGAACATGGCGATCACGAATATCCGCCGAGCCAACGCCTGCACCACCGCGCCCGTTCGGATCAACTTTGCGAGCGCCGCAGAACTCCAGACCGCCGGGCTGAGTCAGGTTGTCGCGCGGTGGATCGTCGCGGTCCGCACCACGGGTGACCGGGGCTTTAGCCGCACCCAGTGCGCCGCCATGCTAACCGTCTTCGCCCTCACTCCGTT
>JAESSZ010000348.1 GCA_016763875.1 Nannocystaceae bacterium | reverse complement strand
TGACTTTCATGTCCAGGCGCTGCAGGGCTTGCGAGACCGGGCTCATGCCCGGGGTTGCGCCCTCCATCTTCTCGCGCGCCATCGCACCGAACGCCTTGAACGCTTCGGTCACGGAATCGAGTGCTGGGCGATCGGTGGCGCTCAGCGACAGCGTGGGTAAGGCGAGTTCGAGTTTTGAGACCAGCCAGTCCAGCGCGTTGGTACGAGCCCGCATCCGTTTGAGCGGGGGGAACATCGACTCCCAGAACTCGGCCATCATGCCGCGCATCAGTTCAAGGCCCGTGGCCAGGCCAGTGAGCCCCTCGGTCTGCAGCAGCCCGTACGTCAGGTACGACCCCATCAGCAGGTCTTTGCTCGTTTCGGTCAGCAGGGCGGTGGTGCTCGACACGACCGTGTTCCAGGCGACCTCGCCGCCGCTCATAGCGTCGAGCTTGGCCACCTCCGCGCGTACCGCCTCGTGGCGAGCGTCGTATTGCGCGTTCTCGCCAGCGGGGTTGTCCCCGGCAATCGGTTGCAGCAGTGGCGCCGCTCGCCCCCGAAGCTCCTCGGCCGCTTGCGTCATGGGCGGCATCGTAACCCGCCCGGGAGGCAGCGGATCAGGACCTGCGAGACTGGACGCCGCGGTGCTCCACGTCGTACACCGAGGTCATGCGGATCGAGCTCGCAGGGCAGGTGCACGTCATCACCGGGGCGGGGCGCGGGATAGGACTGGCGATTGCCACGATGATCGCCGAGGCGGGCGGCATCCCCGTGCTCGTCGCACGCTCCGAAGAGACAATCGAGGCTGCGGCGGCGGCCCTGCGCGCGCGGGGCCTGTCTGCCGAGGCGTTCGCCGCAGATATTGGCGACGAGGCGCGCTGCACGGCCCTGGTCAAGCATGTCGTGGATAGCCAGGGGCGGCTGGACGGCATCATCAACAATGCGGCCACCAACACGGTGGGCAACCTCGTCATGTCCAAGGAGAAGGACTGGCGCGCGGTGTTTGACATCAATGTCTTTGCACTGATGCGGCTGACCAAGTTGTGCATGCGGCCGATGATCCGGGCAAAATCCGGGCGCGTTGTGAACATCTCGTCGGTCGCCGGTAAGATTGGGGCCGCGTACACCAGCGCCTACGCGGCGTCCAAGGGCGCGGTCGATGCATTCACGCGCTCGGTTGCGCGTGAAGTCGGCAAGATCGGCATCACTGCCAACGCTGTTTGTCCCTGGCACGTGGACACCGAACACCTTCGCGCAGGCATGGGCAAACGCGCCAAGCTGTTCGGCAAGACGACCGAAGAGTACATGGCCGAGATCGCGGCGACCAATCCGCAGCAGCGCATCCTAGACCCCGAGGAGGTCGCGGCGACCGTTGTCTTTCTGCTGTCGAACTACGCGCGCGGGATCAACGGGCAAGCGCTCAACGTGTGCGGCGGCATGGTGATGGGCGTGTAGTCGTCAGATCTCGATCAGCGGTAGCGCTTTGATCGTATCCGTCTCGAGCATGAGCCCGGACCAACTCAGTCCGACGCCGAAACCCATCAAGTTCCACTTCGTCGGCTTGGTCAAGTGCTCGCCACCTTGGGTGACCATCGTCAGCGGAATCGATGCGCTGGACGTGTTGCCGAAGTTCTCGATCGACAGCAGCATCTTGCTCTTGTCGATTTTCATGCGTCGCGCCAAAAAGCTCAGCATGAACTTGTTGGCCTGGTGGGGCACGAATACGTCGACGTCGTCGACCTCCCACTGCGCCAGGGCCAACAGATCCTTGAGCAGCGGCGGCACGCGCTACATCGTGAAGGTCAGGATCTCTGGGCCATGCAGGATCAGGTCCAGTGGACGCCGCTCTTCGCCCTCGTGGTCCTCGGCACGCTCCAGTGACTTGGCCGAGAAAAAGTCGCGGCCCATGCCACCGGGGATCATGATGTGGTTGAACCCACTGCCGTCGGCCCCGAACTGCACCGCTCGTACCTGCTGATCGCCTTCACCCGATAGCGCGGTGCACGTCCCTGCATCGCCAAACAAAATCGCATTGGCCAAGTCCGATCGGTGACGTGCGTTGGCAAGCCGCGGCCGAAAGGCGTCCGAACTCATTTCCCCGGTGAGCAGCAGCGCGCGTTTGATGAGCCCCGACTCCATGAGCGAGTTGATGACCATCATCCCGTGCGTGAAAGCAGAGCAGCCGAGGTTGATGTCGAACACGAGGCAGCGGTTGGATAGCCCCAGTTCGTGCTGCACGCGGTGGGATGTCGCGGGCATGATGTGATCCGACAGGGTCGTCACCAAGATGACCGCGTCGACGGTGTCGCGGTCCCATCCGAGTTCGTCCAGCAGCGGATTGGCGGCGGCGATGCACATGTCGCCCAGCGAGGTCCCTGGCTCCGCTTCACGCTTCTCGAGGACGCCGCAGTTCCCGACGATTCTGTCGACGTCGAACTGCTTGAAGTGCTCGTAGGCAACGGTGCTTTTCACCGTGTTCTTGGGGACACATGCTGCCAGTCCTTCGAGTCTCATCGCAGAGATCCACTACACCCCGCGCCGAGCGGACACAACCGTCCAAAGCCAACAACACGGCCGGTCAGCCATGCGCCGCCCAATCGCAAAGAGCCCGAACGCTTGAGGCGCCCGGGCTCCGTTGTTCCGCGGTTGCACCGCGTCTGATTTCTAGTTCTTGTCGAGCTTGCCGACGAGCGATAGCTCGAAGCTGGCGCCCATGTACTTGAAGTGCGGCCGAACCTTCAACGAGCTGCGGTACCAGCCGGGTTGTCCCGGAACGTCGTCGACGGTGATCTTCGCGGCACGAAGCGGTTTGCGGGAGCGCACCGCGGAAGCCGGGTTCTCCATGTCAGAGACGTACTGGCGGATCCAGTTGTTGAGCTCGCGCTCAAGGTCGCCGCGCTCCTTCCAACTACCGATCTGCTCGCGCTGCATGACCTTGAGGTAATGCGAAAGCCGCGCAACGATGAACATGTACGGCAGCTGCGTGCCGAGTCGGTAGTTGAGTTCCGACTCCTTGCCCTCGGGCGTGTCGGCGAAGATCTTCGCCTTCTGGCACGAGTTGGCGGAGAAGAACGCAGCGTTGTCGGAACCCTTGCGGTGCACCAGGCCGATGAAGCCTTGCTCCGACAACTCGTACTCGCGACGCTCGGTCAGCTGAATCTCGGTCGGGATCTTCGTCTGGATCTCGCCCATTGCCGGGTACTGGTGAAGCGGCAAACTCTCCACCGCGCCGCCGGACTGCGGCCCGATGATGTTTGGACACCACCGGTACTTGGCGAACGAGTCGGCGATGCGCGTCGTCATCGCGATCGAGGAGTGTCCCCACAGGTACTTGTCGTGGTGGCCGGTCACTTCCTCGTTGAAGTTGAACGATTTGACCGGGACCGTCTTCTCTCCGTACGGCAGGCGCAGCAGGAACCGCGGCATGCATAACCCGACGTAACGCGAGTCTTCGCTCTCGCGGAACGAGTGCCAGCGTGCGTACTGCGGGCCCTCGAACAGCGACTGCAGATCCTTGAGCTTGGGCAGCGGCTCAAAGCTGTCCTCGCCGAACATTTCGGGTGCGGTATTGCCGAGGAAGGGTGCGTGCGCCATCGCTGAGATCGAGGCGACGTTGGTCAGCAGTTGGATGTCCTGCGGTCCCGGGCCGAAGTCGTAGTTGGACGAGATGAGGCCATAGGGGGCGCCACCGAGCGTGCCGTACTCCGCGGAGTAGACCGTGCGGTACAGGCCCGACTTCACGATCTCGGGAGAGTCCTCGAAGTCGTCGATGAGGTCGGACTTGCTGCAGTTCAGCACGCGAACGCGGACGTTCTCGCGGAAGTTGACCCCGTCGACCATGTACTTGAGACCGCGCCACGCCGACTCCAGCTTTTGGAACGGCTCGGCGTGCAAGACCTCGTTGATCCGCGCCGACATGCGGGTGTCGATCTCCGCGATCATTGCGTCGACGGCCGCTTTGTCGATCTTGGCGTACTTGTCCGACTGACCAATCACCTGAGCGATGAACGCACTCACGCCTTGCTTGGCGACGTCGTAGGTTTCCTCGCCAGGACTG